>JABMMT010000255.1 GCA_013205155.1 Betaproteobacteria bacterium
AAAGAGCGGAGATATTGTGGATAACTTCTGTATCTCTATCAGCGGCAATTTTCGCTTAGAAAATAGGAGCGACTCTTCTTCTTTAAGATTTTTTAGCCACATACTCAAATCAGTTTGTTGTGGAATATCCGTTTTAAGGGGTATGGTATTTAAAAAAATCCCTATCGCGAGATCAGCATTTTCAATCTCAGGCCTGCAATTGACTACATATCCAGTAGTAATTCGTGAGCAATTGTTCAATTTTGACTGCGCCAATAAATGTGAAGCTAGTAAGGCGAGTTTCAAAGGAATGCCATGTACCTTTGCCATTGTTTGCAAAGCATCAGTTTGCTCAGCTGATATTTTGAACATATTTCGAATTGAGTCTTTTCGGGCCTGATCTTTTAGAGTCCTTAAGGTGTTATGGGGCATATCTTCAAGATATTTTCCCCAGAACTGGTTTAAGGTTGTATCTTTAATAGCCTTCTTTTCTTCAGCTATAAATTCTTCTTGAATATCTTCCGGCAGAAGCGAAAGACTTTGGCTGTCTGGATTTAAGGCGTAAAACAGCATCCGGGACATTAATAAAGAGAAGCTCCAGCCATCTAAGATTGAATGGTGGAATGCAATAGTTATACGACAGTTTGAATTTGAAAGTTTATGATGAGTTATTCTAAATAATGGACTTTTTTCAAGATCGAAGTGACTTTTCTTTTCCTGATAGGTAAATGCATCTAAGATTTTCTCTTGCGTACGTTTATCTTTATTGCTGAGATCCTCAACCTTAAGTTTTATCTTTGAATTGTTCCAAATAACTTGAACGGGTTCCGGATGGTTAATCCAGTCAAATGATGTTCTCAGAGCTGGGATTTCAGTACTTAATTTATCAATAGCGTATTGAAGATTGACGGGGCTAATATCACCTGAAATATCAAAATCAAATACATCTAGAAAAATAGAAGAGTCTGGGTCAAGTTGGTTATGAAACATCATTCCAGCTTGAAGTGATGAAAGAGGCAGAATTCTTTGAATATCTGCGGTAAGTTCAAAATTGAAAACCGTTTTAGAAATTTCTTGATGTTCAGTCGGTATGCATTTATCTGCTAGATCAGCTAATTTTGGATTTTCATAAAGTTGCGCCAGCTGCAGAGATAGCCCAGATTTTCTAAGTTGGGATATAAATCTCAGGGCGTAGATACTATCGCCCCCCAAATTGAAAAAGTTATCCTCTTTAAATACTTCTGTTATGCCAAACATATCCTGCCAGATGCCGCTAATGAGTATTCCATTTGCATCCGTTGGGATCTCCTGCTTTTTTGTTAGCGCTGAATTTGAGGATATTTTTTTTAATAATTCTCTATCTAATTTCCCATTAATTGTGAGAGGAATGGATTCAATAAATACAAAATGAGATGGAATCATGTGAGAGGGCAAAGCTGCCAATAATTGCTCACGAATAGCAAGCTCACTAGGGGCTTGTCCGATAGTTGCCGGAACAATCCAGGCAATTAATTTATGCTCCCCTGTACTTAAATCCTTATCTGCTAAAACAATTGCATCCTTTATTGAGTTCATTAGAAGTAATTCATTTTGAATTTCCCCAAGCTCAATCCTAAATCCGCGTATTTTGACCTGATGATCTGCGCGACCAAGGTATTCAATTTCGTTGTTTTCTACTAATCGTGCGAGATCACCAGAGCGATACATTCTTTGTCCATTATTTGCAAATGGATCTGGTAAAAAACGTTCAGCAGTTAAAGAAGGTCTTCCCCAATAGCCATCAGACACTCCGTTACCACCAACATAAATTTCCCCAATAACCCCTTTAGGCAAGGGCTGCAGTTCGGGTCCAAGAATATAAAAAGTCCACCCAGGGATGGGGTTGCCTATTAGGCTACTAGAGCTGAGTTGACTAGGTAAGATTTCTTTACTGGTTACATGAACTGTTGTCTCAGTAATTCCATACATATTAATTAAATTTGCAATTTCTCCATGTCGCTCAAACCACGGCTGAAGCATTTTGAGGTCCAGGGCTTCACCCCCGAAGATGATTCTTCTGAGCGCCAGATTACCTGGCAATTCTCCGGCATGTTCATTCAAAAAAGATTCAGCTTGTAATAGATTTCTAAAGGCAGTGGGTGTTTGGCTTAATACAGTGACTGATTTATTAATCAAAAGCTCATAAAAGTATTCGGCATCTCGACTGGTATTTTGAGAGACAATGAGTAGGCGACCACCAAATCCAAGTGCGCCCCAAATTTCCCAAACGGAAAAATCAAACGCATACGAATGAAACATGGTCCAAACATCGCTTGAATTGTAGCCGTGTAGCTTTTTGACAGATGCTAATAGAGATAGTACATTGTGATGTGTAACGGCACATCCTTTAGGTAGTCCGGTCGAGCCGGATGTATAAATGATATATGCGTGCTCACTGGGCGAGGATTTGCGTGGAGGGAGCTTGCTATTATTGAATTCCGCCTCTCGAATTGAGATTAAATCAATAATGGGTGCATTTAATTCAGATTCTTTGCAACGAGCTTGGCCTTCAAGGTCTGCCAATATAAAACTCAATTTTGAATCGTTGGTCAAATAGCGTAGTCGCTCAGCAGGATAGTCAGGGTCTAGGGGTACATAAGTTCCACCAGCGCTCAAGATCCCGAGCATTCCAACAATTAAATGAATATTTCTTTTGCAAGAGAGGCCGACTCTATCTTGTGGATGCATCCCATTTTTATTGAGAAGATCGCCAACATACTTGGCACGTTCATAAAGCTGTTGATAGCTGAGCCTTTCGCCATCCTCATCCTCTATCGCAATTTGGTTTGAATATAAGCCTACGTTATTTTCGAATAAACTCCATAAATTATCGTAGGGAAGCATCGAGAGGCAATCTATTTCCGATTTTAGAATTGGGGTTTCACTCTTTTGAGTGGCGCATTCATCTAATCGTTTAACCCATCCTTCCAATAGGGAATGGCTGGCTTGTCTCGAAAAAAAGCTGTCATTTGCATACACATCAATACGAATTGGAGACCCCACTTGGTATTCTCTTACGTAGATCTGTAAGGGTCGTTTTTGCTGCAAGGGGCTAAATGCAGTTACAGAGTACGAAAAATTTTCAGTATTAACGTCGTAATTATGCTTCTCAAAGCTCACAGTGACTTGTAATGGGTCAGTACCCGTTAGAGATGTTCCCCAGGCGCGTGAAATATCATCAATGGATACCATGCTATGACGGTAGTCTTGACGCTGCACTTTTCCTAAGCGTTCCGCAAGGCTGAATAATGATTCATTGGCCTTTAATTGAGTACTTAATGGGATGATATGAGTGAATAATCCGAGTGTATCTTTTTGCTCTCTAGTGGATCTATTGAGGACAGGTGTGCCGATAACGGGGTCTAAAACCCCGCTTATTTTTCCTATCTCCTCAAGTAATGCTGAAATAATGAGAGAGGAGATAGTGACCTCGTACTGGCTTGCTAAAGCTAGCCACTTTGAATATCTACTGGGCTCTATGTCAATCGAAGTTAAATGGGCCTGAGTCGTTTCACTAAACTTCGGTGTAAACAGTCTCTCTGGTGTTGCTTTATATTTATGGCCCCAATATTCAAGGGCATTTTGCTTGGATTTCCTCCCTTTATCATCCTGATTATTTTTAGCCGTGATGACTTTAAGGTAAGACGGGGATTCAAATGTTATATCTGCGCCGTTATAGTGCTTTAGAACATAGGTAACTAGTAGTGAAAACCCCCAACCATCAATCAGGGCATGATGTCCAAAGGGATGATAGCGAAATAGGTCTTCCCTAACTTTAATCAATAGATTTCTAAAGGGTGGAGTGCCATCAAATAAGTTAAAAGGTGTGGCAAATTTTTTTTCAATAAGCCGGTCAGCTGCTTGGATCGGATTACTTTCGCTTGAAAGGTCAACGAACTCTAATTCCACCCTTCGAATATTGGACGAAATACTTTGTAATATTTCTTCGCCAACTTGAGAAAAGGAGATACGCAAGGCATCAAAATGGTCGATAGCCATTTTGATCGATTCGGCAAAACGTCCTACATCTACGGCACCCCCAATTTCTACCGTTCCACCTGTAATGCAGATTGGTATGGTGGGGCTTAATAATGAAGAAACAATCAGACTTCTTTGGGCAGGCGATGCTGGAAATAACTCAGTATCGGTTTTATTCTCCGAATTCATTTCAAAAGTTATACGTTCTTCTTGTTATCAGCAGGGTCGTTCGCATGCTCAGCAAGGTATTTTCTTAGGCTTAGGGGGCGCATATCAGTCCACACTTTTTCAATGTATTCAAGGCATGCTGCTTTTTCCATTGGACTGTCGATAGCAGTCCATCCAAGCGGAACATCTTTCCAATGAGGCCAGATTGAGTACTGCTCTTCGTGATTCATGACAACAAAATAAAGTTCTTCTTTTTCTGGATTCATTTTTTATAGTTTGTTAATTATGATATAAATTAATTAAAGTTAATTCTCTACATTAAAATTCGTTCTTCACATTAGCAATTGAGTTGTTTTATGCGTCTAGAAAAGTTTATTAGTCCAAGTTTGTGGAGTGATAGGGCTAATAATTTCAACATCTAAGTGATATCGGAATCTTTTGGGGCCGGCCTTCTTGATGCAGTTAACTAATTCAGTAAGCCCTTCTCTTAGGGGGACAGTAGTTTTGTACCCCAACATTTTTCTAGCTTTGTTCGCAGAACAACTTGCCAACTTGACTTCTTGAGGCCTAGAGGGCATATATTTTGGCTCTAACTTAAACCCAATAATATCGGCAATCAATTCGGCCAATTGATTGATGGTTACAAACTCCTCATCAGGCCCAATGTTAAAAACTTCGCCAGATATACCTTCTAGAAAAGCTGTTTTTTCTAGGCAGCTAATACAGTCATCCACAAATGAAAAACAACGCATTTGATTTCCATCGCCATAAATAATGGGTTGTTTTCCTTGAAGCATCATATTGATCATAATGGAGGCTACATTACGAAATGGATCATCATATTTCTGGCGATTACCAATAATATTATGCGGCACAGCTATTACATATTCCATATTGTGAACTTTGCATAAGTTCTTGATTAACAGCTCAGACGCATGTTTCGCAATGCCATATGGATCTTCGGGGTTGCAGATCATATCTTCTGTAAATGGAATTATTTCCTGAGATCCATAACGCGCCATGCTTGAGCAAAATACAAAGCGCTTTACCTTATTTTGAATTGCAGCACTTAATAGGGTGGATGTAATTTGAAAGGTATTTTGCGTCACTAGGCTGGGAGAAAAAACTGATAGCCCCTCGTAGGCAGTGCATGCGGAGTGTATAACAATGTCACAGCCAGCCATATGCTTGGTCATTGCAGTCAGATTTGCGCAATCGGCAATGGCAAACTCTGCATTTTCGGGCACATTAGCTTGTTCCCCTCCAATTAGAGAATCAACGCCCATTACTTCATGTCCTAAAGCGATCATGCGATCAGCGAGATGGCTGCCAAGAAATCCAGCGATGCCGGTAATAAAAATTTTCATATTATTTAAGTTAGTGATTTAAGGTGGTCTGAAATTAAATCGGCAGCACGCTGCGCTCCGCCAGATTCTCTGCATTGCTCGCCAATGAAACTACTACGGTCCGCGTATTTTGGTTTACTTAGGAGTGTGTGTATGGCACTTCCAATGGCTTCTGGAGAGCAAGATTTATCCAACACAAGGCCCGCTCCAGTCTTTTGCATCTGTAATGCAACGCACTCTGTTTCAAAGGTGGTTGGAATAGCCAGCATTGGGACCCCAAACCAGCATGCCTCTCTTGATCCTCCCGTGCCACCATTCATAATAAATAGGGAAGCGTGAGGCAATATTTGCATTTGAGGAGCCATGCCATCATCCTTCAGGCTCCATAGGATAATGTTATCAGGCACGGCACCTATGTCTGCTTTAGACGTACTGTTACTTAGAATGACGATTGCTTGTCGATCAATTTTCTTTAAAGTAGCTACACAATTTTTAAAAAACTGTGTCCCGGGATCACAAATTGTCCCAAACCCCACATATATAAGACCAGGTTTTAATATCTTTAAATCGAACTGAGACTCATCTTTGAGCGGTCTGCTATGAACAGATCCAACAAATTGAAAACGTTTGTCAAAGCATTTTCGAAAAGGCTGCAAGTCTTCAGGCAAATGACAAATAATTAAATCTTGGGTACTAGTAAAAGTATCAAAAAATTTAATCCGCTTTAACTGGTATGTTTCCTCAACTTCAGACTTTAACTTTTTGTACTGACCTTTAATTTTTTGCCAATTTTTTATTAACTTTGGCCCATCCTTCCACATTCTTGGGCTAGCAAAAGCAGCTTTTAGATTGAATGCAGGAGGGTGTACGCTACAAATGCCAGGGATATTGAGCTTTTCCGCAATAATCTTTCCCCATAAACAAAGTGAGTCATGCACAATGTAATCAGGCTTGAGTGCTTTAACGCGCGGTAGTAAATCAGGTAAAAAGTGCTTTGTACACCATAACATTGCCACGGAAAGATCTAATTCATGATGAAATGGGTCGCCAATTAATTTCAGATCAAACGTATCGGGGTGAGGCATTGGGTGAAAAATGCCACCTAAGGCTTCAATTTCATTTTTGAAACGACCATCCTCAAAGTAATGAACTTCATTACCGCGGGCTACAAGTTCTTTTAGTAGTCCATAGGTGGCAATAACATGCCCACCACCAGAGACGTTCATAAAAATCACAGTACTCATTTTGTTTTAAGGTTTGAAAGTAAGAGAATTGCGGAGTGGTAAGGCCTCAGAAATAAAGCCTCCAGACTCCGTCGCACTTGATGCCGTGTCCCTGAAGAGTAATTCTCCTATCTGTTGCCAGGAGTGGATTAGCTGCCGGAATTTGATGGATGAGATGTCCAATAAAGTAGGTCAAGACTCCAGGTTCATATTTCGCTAGCTTTGCATCACCTATCAATTTCGCTCTTTCATCTAGAGTGGTGTAATTAAATGCTTGCGCTTCAACAGGAGACTCAATTGAGTGCCAATGCCTCAAAGCCGAACCAGATTCTGGTAGCTCAAGACTTAGAGTAAATGACATCGGATTGAGAAGTTCAACCTCGGAGAATTGATCCCATGCTGGCTGATGGGGGAGGTATTGAATATCGACATGTAAATGTGACCAAGAATCCCCTACAAATGAATCGATAAACTGTTGATCCATTTGCCCTTCGAATTTTGTTGCGCCATAAATATGAAAACCGGGATATCCCAAATCATCAATCAGTTGGCATGGTGTATTTAAATGCTTAGAAAGGGAGGCACAAAGCTGTTCATATAGCTGAGAAAAATGGCGCTTAAAGACGGGGTTCATGAGCGCTTTATGAGCGTGATAAGGCCCTAGTTGACTGTAAGGTAAAACCCCTTTTTCATTAAACGCCTCTAAATAAGTAACGGCGCCAAAAGTGTTGAAGTATTGAATTTGGGTAATCCAGAGATGACTTAGGGCCAGCACTTCATCAGCATATTTTTGGGCTAAGGCTGGTTCTAAGACTCGAACAAAATGGACTATCCCATGCTCTTCAGCGTTTTTAAACATAAGTGTTCTTATTTGTGAATATTAGTTAATCGCACATATTAATGCCCTAAAAACCCAGAATCTATATATTGCTATGATGGAATTCGGCTAGGCTAATGAGTTGAGCTCTACCCAAAAGAGGTATTTCAAATGGGCTAAATCTGGGTTATGAGTTACTAGCGGGAAATTCGCTTGTTTATGGAGGATAGCCGATATTGCGAGATGACCTTATTTGAGGCGGAGGCTTATTTTCCAAGCTCGTCAGAAACCAATTGGTATTGATGAATATCGTCCGGAAACTGGGTTAATGGTAAGTCAGGATTCCTTTTAAAATCAAAGAGTAAGACTACTCTTGTAGAGTCACTTCTATTCCAAGCTTCATGCTCTTGGGTATCGTCAAAGACAAAGGACGAGCCTGGATCCCAAGACCTGATTTCAGAACCTACCCGAATAGCGCAATTAGGAGGGGTTATCAGACCGATATGACACCTGAGAACCTCTTTGGTGTACCCGTAATGAGGGCCGATATATACGCCTGATGCTAAGGAGGAAAAGCCGGCATTGACTAGGCCAGGAACCTTTTCTAGCAATGAGGTGGTAATGGGGCATAAGAGATTGTGCATCTGAATATGTTCGCCAAGACGAAATAAGGCAAAGACGGTCCAATTACCATCGTAGATACTTCTTTCTGGCCATTTTACAAAATATTCTTTCTCTAGTGCAGACAACTCAGAGAGAATATCCCGCCACTGATCTTGAATAGATTTTAAAAAAGGATATTCAGTTGACTCAATAAACATACACATGTCCCATAAAGTTAGTCTTTTACTATTGCCTTAGATTTTGATATTGAATGAGTACGCCATTCAATATAGATTATTAAACTACAGCCTTTTAAGGCATTATTACGGCTGAAGTGTAACCAATATTCACCAAAAAAGACAAATAGATTATGGCATTTTATTTAATTAAAGCAAAATATTCAGCTCAGGGCTTCAGGGGGCTTTTGGAGCGCCCACAAGACATAGCCGACTCAACCAAAGTCGTTTTAGCTGCTTGCGGGGCAGGGCCATGCGAAATTTTTTATTCGATCTCTGCAGGCGCTTTGATTCTCATTCTAGAGTTAGATGCTCGCCAGATTGGGGCATTAGAAATTGTGATTATGTGTGGGGGTGACTTTCAAGAAGTATCGAGCGAGGAAATGATGCGAACTCAGGAGTTTAAATCTAGCTCCATACTTTCGAAGGGGATTATTGATGTTCTTCATGGAGAGGCAAAGCCCGCAGCAGAATGATGCTCTGATTCTGCTGTAATGGGCTCAAGTCTCATTAAATCTTTATTTTCTTGGTAATGGATGTAAACATCAATGATTGATTCGTAATTAATATCAATTCTCATTTTGAGTTTTAATAGCAAATGATTCAAATTATCTTGTTTAACTTCTGGGCTTATTGCGCCTAGATTGCCACTATAAAATTCTTTGATAGGCGTTAGGTAATTATTTTCGGATAAATGACGCAATTGTTTTTGCCATTCATATGGCAACATTTCTTGAGTGGGATAACCCAGTCTCGTCAGGATGCTGAAATAATCAGCTGTATCAAGTGTTACTGGATTGGTAATGTTGTATACCCTCAAACCATCTTGGTAGGTATTGAGAAGTTTGGATATCAGATTACAAGTGATATCAACAGGCAACATCTCTACCTTAATTTGCAGTGTAGGAAAGCTTCCCAGCTGAAGGATACCTTTTGTAAAAGACCAAAAATGATTATTTTCATAAGGTCCATATCCTGTCTTACTGTGGCCAGTAATATTTCCTAGACGCAATATGGAAAAGTCTAAATTAAAATATCTTGCATACCTGGATATTAATTTTTCCGATGTCCATTTGCTTAATAGATAACCATTGCTCTCAGTGGGTTCGATGAGTAATTCGCCTTCAGGGACAATTTTTTGATTTGATGAGCAGTTTGCTACAGAAATGGAGGAAATATAACAAAACTTTTTTGGCTTAACGGCCACACAGAGGTCCAATAAAAACCTAGTACTGTTGACATTAGTATTTCTTAGTCTTGCATATGAATGTAGGTGGTGTGTGTCGGCACCACAGTGCAAAATAGTGTCAATATTACTTCTTAAGCTTTCTTCATCAGCTGGCGATAAGCCCAGTTTATGAACATTTAAGTCACCCGTTACAACAGACACTAAATCCCAATTAATGATGAGCTCGGCTTGCTGACCTTTTTCTTTAAGGGCTAATATACCCTCTTCAGGTGAACCACATCGAATCAGGCAGGTCACAGCATGTGCGGCATCGGTAAGAGCAAAGAGAAGATGGATTCCTATAAAACCTTTAGCGCCAGTAAGAAAAATTTTTTGAGGTAGTAACGTT
>JABMMT010000256.1 GCA_013205155.1 Betaproteobacteria bacterium
GATTAGCAGTGATGGGTATAGAGTTACCAATCGATCCATATAAGGCTGGGGTTTCAGGACCAAAGAGTACTACCGTTCTCAAAGGCGTCACAGCTGAAAAATGTCCTGGACCAGAATCATTGGTCACCATCACATCTGAGAGGGTGTAGAGCGGCGGCAATTCTGCAAAGCTTACTTGGCCTGCAAAATTAAGAGCATTTTTTATATTAGCAACGGAGCGAACTTTTTCTACATAATTGAATTCAGCAGGGGAGCCCGTAATCAAAATCAAATCATGAGGATAACGTTGATGAATGGCTTGAATGAGCTCAGAGAAGCGCTGCTGGGCCCATCTGCGTTGGGGTAATAAATCGCTGGCATTGGGATTAATTAAGATTAAGCGTTCTTTTCCGGATGTAAAAGTGATGTCAGATGCCTTAGCCAGTTTTTCAATACGGGTACGAACAGTTTCTAGCACAGTAGGATTGATCACAGCTTGTTCTAGACGCACTTCAGAATCAGAAATTTGAATTTTGCTAAACGGGACCTCAATCTCTGTTGCAAAAGCAGCATGAATTAACGAGAGAAAGTTTTTGGTAATGTGCATGTGGGGGTTGTAGTGCACTTTGCGGGTCAGCATAAAACCGCGCCATAATCCCTCGCCATGAAAAATGTGGTAACCGACGCGACGCCGAGCACCGCAAAGCCCCGTTAGGATTGCGGTAAAGCGTGAGAACAGCTCTAAGTCAATCACAGTATCAATACGATGGCGGCGAGCAAGGATTAGAAAGCTCAAGGTATCTTTAATCAGGCCACCAATACTAGAGGAGTCGATAGTAAAAATATTTTCTGATTTGACTGTATTTAATAAAGTCAGGCTGGCACGATTACTTTTGAAAATTAAAAAATAGAGTTCAGCGCCCCGTGCTTGGGCATTTCGCATAGCTGGATCAACCAGGATCGCGCTGCCCATTTCTGATAACTCTATAAAAAGTAATTTCTTTGGTGTGTGTGGACCACTTGTAAAGATATTTTGAATGCCGTCCATGAGTGCCACTACTGGACTAATAAGAGCGCATAAAGGTACGCCCACCCAGTGATCAATCGCTCGCATTGTATTGACGCTAATAGCCATGGTTTTTGCTTTGAAAATTATTTACGTTTTAGTAAAAAGTACGCGCCAGGCAGTACAGAAACAATGGTAATGGCACCAAAGCTAATAGAGGCTAAAACAGTGATGGATTGATTTACGCCCCATAAAGCTAAAACGGAAGAAAGGGTAGCTTCACGTAAACCCCAGCCAGAAATGCTGATAGGGAGCATGAGCAATAAGCTTAAGGCAGGTAAACCAATCATGAGACTCGCAATTGGAGCCACGACACCGTAGGCTCTTAGACAGCAGAAGAAGGTGAAAATCAAGAGGCAGTGAATGGCAATCGCATAGCAAGCTTGACCCACGTTATATGGCCACGAAAAAGCAATCTTAATTCCTGGCAGTGCACTACTCATTTGAAAGCGCTCAAGGATCTTGATAAATAAGTTGTAAGTAGGTGTGAGGGCTAATCCTAAGGCAATCAATAAGCCAGAAAAAATCATCACGCCGGTGACGAGGTAGCCTAAATCCTGGCCCCATGCAGCCAAGGTGGCGCCCCCAATGATTAAGCCAATACCGCCAAGTAGATTATTACCCGCTAGTCCAAGCAAGCGATCAACAAAGACCATGGTAAAACTTAAGCGCAAGCGGGGTGTGGCATGCTCAAGGTCAACAGAATGATGCAATTCTTCATCCAAATCTTTTTTGCCTGTTAGTGATCCAGCATTATTTAAATGGGTGGCAGCAATAGCACGGTAGCTATCGCCACCTAAGGTGCTGGGTAAACCTTGGTTTACTAGAGCGCCGCTAAAGTAGAGCAAGATGTAACTTCTGATGCGACCTTGAAAGCCTGATTTGCGCATCAGGATGGCCCATCGTAATCCCCCGCAAAGACATGCAGTAGTGGCACTGATTAGGGCTGCTAAAAACCACCATGGTTCCATCTGAATTTCAGATTCAAAAATAGCATGCCAGTCAATGCCGCTGGTCGCTTTCCACAAAAGACCAATGGAAAGCAGAATCCGTATAGTGGGCCAAGCGCGTTTGAGGGCTGATTTCCACCCAGAAGTGGGTTTTGGAGTTGATTCTGAATGTAAGCTCATAGGCATAAGGATAATGCCTAGCGCATATAAGCCCTTGAATTAGGTGAATTAGTCTGCCAAACCAGCGTCTTGCCAGTTAGTACAAAGACTAAATTCAAATTTAGATAAAGATTGACCAAAATGTCTAATTTCGAGGCTATCCAAGGGCTGGCAGGCTTCAAATGCCAGATTAGGCCCAATAGGGGTAGCAAAAGGCATGCCCGACCAATTGACTAGGATCAGATTTGCTCCTTTGGTTAACTTCCCAAACCAGAGGTCAAACTGATCTTGGCGTTGATCTAAAACAAATACGGGGACTGGTTTTGCATACCAAGCAGCCCTACTACCAAGGGTCCAATTTTGCACAGCGATTCCATTGGCATTCGTTCCGCGGACCAATTCAGCTGCTTTGGTACCAGCAGCCTTCCAACCATAGAGATCAGCGATTGGGTTTGATTTAATTGCCACCGATTGAATACCGCCCGATAAGACGTATCCAAAGCCAAGCAAACACAGTGCGATTTGAATGCAAAATAAAATGCGAATCCATTGGCGATGCTGCAAAGACCACATTTTTGCAAGTCCTATACCAGCAAAAGGAGCCATACAAAACCATGCTGGTGTTGTCCAATGCGGTAATCCACCCCCACCAGAAAGACTTGCAAAAATTACAAAGGGAATCAAAAAGAATCCTAGTAAAGCCATTAAAGAAAGTTTGTTGGTATGAACGAAGTCTTTGATAAAAACGGTGCCGCCCAAAATCATCATTGGCCCAAACACAATTATTTGTATCAATAGGAATACGCCAACACCTCGCCAAAGCCAAGTGCCACCTCCGCCATGCGCGATTTGATACTGAAAAGAAATCCAATCATTAGCCCAATTCCAATAAAGGACTGGGCTAATCAAGATCAGTGCTAGCAGGGCAGCTAGCCAAAAACCCAATTGGGTAAGCCAAGGTTTTTTTGGAGTACTCAAAAATACAAGTAACAATGCAAAAGCCGTGAAGGCAGCTGTGTATTTACTGAGTCCTGCTAGCCCTAGTAAAACGCCCAAGAAAAGCCATTCACCAAGACTAAAAGATTCAGGGCGCAACCATCGAAGAGCCATCCACAGAATGCCAAGACTTAATGGTGCCAGGATACTGTCTGGAAGTAAGCCAATCGCCAAGATGTGGGGCATTGGGCCAGCAATGACGGCGAGCACTGCCATTAAACCGCAAAGATTGGGGGATGGTAGTGCAGAAGTCAGATAAGCAGTGTTGCGACTTTGCATGAATTGATGGAGCTCTAGCGTAACTTGGTATACCAAAATGCACGCGATTACCCACAGTAATTCTGGTATTAAGCGAATTAAACCCTCGGAGGAAGTGAGTGCAACTAAAGGCCACTGGATCCAGCCAACCAGAGGAGGATGATCAAAGTAACTCCAGGCAAGGTTTTTCGCATATAAAGCGTAGTGGGCTTCATCAACAGAAAATTCAATTGCAAAACCGAGCCCAAAATGGACTAAGGCAGCAATACTGATGGAGATTGCAGCCCAGGCAGAGGGTGAGTAATTGCGCATGGAAGGATTTTAGACGCACTTGGTAAATTCTTTGGGACAATTGTTGTATGAACATTTATCGCCACTTTCTTTTCATTCCCTTTTTGGCTTCAGCATTGGTGGGCTGTGCTGGATTTGGTAGTGGCTCAGTGCAGGATGAGTTTGGTCAGACGGTCAATCTGGATCAAGTGCCTACTCAAGATGATTTGCCTAAATTTTCTAATCAGACTGTTCATGAAGGTATGCCAGGAGGATGGCATTTTTATCGCATTGCCCCCAATAAAAAGAATACGGTTTACCGTTTAGAGAACTACCAAGGTAGGACTGTATTAAGCGCGAACTCTAAAACTTCAGCCTCTGGATTGGCTGTCAAGTTAAGGCCTAGAACTGCACAAAATTTATGGTTAAAGTGGGAGTGGAAGACGATGGTTCCTATTCCTGCTGCAGATAATACTGAGCGCATACTTGATGATGCGCCACTTCGAATTTTAGTTGCCTTTGACGGCAATAAATCAAAGCTGACTCTGAAGGAAAAATTGACCTTTGAGATGGCTAATTTAATCAGTGGGCAGGAATTGCCGTATGCAACACTGATGTATATATGGTCAGGTAAATCACCAGTCAATTCTATTTTGGATAACCCACATACTTCACGCATCAAAATGATTGTCGTAGATTCTGGTTGGGATAGGCTTGGGCAATGGCACATACATCAGCGTGATCTTGAGGCAGATTATCGTAAGGCCTATGGAGAAGCGCCTGGCGAGGTGATTGGAATTGCCTTACTTACGGATACTGACAATACTAAGTCAGAAACCAAAGCCTTCTATGGTGATATCGAATTAATCCGCAAAACGAAATAGTCAATTTAGCGTTGAGCAGGTCGCCAGCGCTTTAATAAGAGCGCATTACTCAGGACACAGAAGCTCGATAGGGCCATGGCACTACCTGCGAGCATCGGTGAGAGAAATCCTAGTGCTGCCAAAGGAATGCCAGTTGTATTAAATGCAAAAGCCCAAAATAAATTTTGTCTAATTTTGTTCCAAGTTTTTTTAGAAATATCAATCGCATCCGCAACTAGCGTTGGATCGCCTCTCATTAAGGTAATTCCGGCTGCTTGCATCGCCACATCAGTTCCGGTAGACATCGCCATGCCGACATCAGCAGCAACAAGTGCTGGTGCATCATTGACGCCATCGCCCACCATAGCAACCCAGTGACCTTGATGATCAGTGCTAGGGGACTGAAGTTTACGGATGATCTGAGCTTTATCACCAGGCATGATTTGTGCAAACACTTCATCAACGCCAATCATCTTACCAACGCGTGACGCTGCTGCTTGGTTATCTCCGGAAATCATGACAGTGCGGATGTGTAATTTGTGAAGTGCCTCAATCGCTTCTTTAGCGTTACTCTTAAGCTCATCCCCAAATCCAATCACTGCGATTGGTGATAGCGAGGGTTCAACTCGCATCAAAATAGAAACGGTCTGACCTGCTTCAAAACAGGCTTTTGCTTTTTCTAAGATTGCTGAGATATCGGAGCTAGCCTCTAAAGAAGCAATACTTTGGAGACATAAAGTTTGATTGGCCCATAGCCCTGCAGTGGGTTTACCTTCAATACCAATACCAGCTAGTGCTTTACTAGCAGAAGGAGGAATGGGAGAGATGTGCTGATCTTTTGCAGCATCTAATAGCGCTTTTGCTAATGGATGCTCGCTACCCAATTGCAAGCCAGCAGCACTTGCCAAAATGTCATGGGGATTGATGCTGGTATCAAAAGGTATGAGAGTAAGGAGCCTAGGCTTGCCAATGGTCAGGGTGCCAGTCTTATCAAACGCAACAATATTCAGACGATGGGCTTGTTCAAGTACTTGTGGGTCCTTAATTAAGACGCCAAAGCGCGCTGCCACACCAGTCCCGGCCATGATGGCGGCAGGCGTAGCCAATCCAAGCGCACAAGGGCAGGCAATGACCATTACTGAAACAGCTCGCAATACAGCGATAGAGACAGAATCTAAATATATCCAATTGGCTATTCCAGTAATGATGGCAATGACGATGACGCTCGGTACAAAAACGGCACTTACCTGATCAACTAATTTTTGTATTGGCGCCTTCTGAGTTTGTGCATCTTCTACTAATGAGATGATTTTTGAGAGAACACTTTCAATCCCTACTGCTTGTGCTTGAACTACCAAAACACCTTCGCCATTCAGGGCCCCACCAATTACTAGATCGTTAACCTGCTTCTTTACGGGTTGACTCTCTCCAGTGAGAAGGGATTCATCAACATGGCTTTTGCCAAGCAGAATTAGACCGTCAACCGGAATGCGCTCGCCAGGCAAAACCAATACACGATCTTTTGGAAATACTTGCTCTAGTGGGATATCGCGATATTGATCAAGGGGAGACCCCTCAGCGATCATGATTTGAGAGTCTAGAACTTTGGCATGTTCTGGCCATAGTTTTTGAAGCGCTCGAATGGCTTCACTGGTTTGCTGTTTTGCTCTGGCCTCAAGCCATTTTCCTAAAAGTACCATGCAAATGATGACAGCAGAAGCTTCAAAATAAAGCTCGTGATGCTCATGCGAAGAACTCGGCATTTGATAAATACTGAGACCATAGGCTGCACTGGTACCAAGTGCTACTAATAGATCCATATTGCCAACACCTGACATTAAGGATTTAAACCCTGCTTTATAAAAACGCCATCCTAAAAAGAATTGCACAGGAGTTGCTAGTAATAATTGCCATTTTGGTGAAAGCGCCCAATGAACTCCAAAAGGCATTAAGAACATCGGCAAAAAGAGTGGGGCAGCTAAGGCAAAACCCAACAAAACACGACCTAATCCATTGGAACCCCAAAAGCTTTTATTCGAGGAGATGGCTGGGACGCTATGGGGATTGCTTAATTTGGCTTCATACCCCGTTTTTTGCACTAGTGCGATCAAATCCTCAATCCGTGTCTTGGCTCCCGCTTTCAGACGAATTCTGGCTTGCTCGGTGGCTAAGTTAACAGTGGCAGCCTCAATTCCAGGTACTTTATCTAGCGCTTTCTCGACCCGACCTACGCAGGAGGCGCAGGTCATTCCGCCGATATCAAGAGTAAATAGTTCGGAATTTGTATCTTTTGGCGAGCTCATATAGAAGATAATCTACTGCATACCAAACAATATCAATAAAAGGGGTTGCGATGTTGAGTCTAAAAGTATCTGGAATGACTTGTGGAGGCTGCATTAATGCCGTAACGAGGGCTATTCAATCCCAGGATCCCCAAGCCAAGGTCCAAGCGGATTTAGCTACCCAGATAGTGAGTCTAGAGACTTCACTCTCAAAAGCACAGGCCAGCCAGCTCATAACTGATGCAGGATTTCCAGTTTTAATTTGAAACTCAGAATGTAAGGGCGGATTAATCCCCCTAAAAGCAAATTTTCCTTTGTGCGGTTAACCTACCCACTAATTAGATATAAGCAATAAATATTAAAAATTACTTTATGTCTCCCATTTTAGGGAGTGGTTTCTTAGGAGAAAGTTGTGGCAGTTACTGTTGAAATAGTTCAAGCGGAATTAAAAAATTTAGTTGATCCCAATACACAGATCGATTATGTAACGGCAAAAAACGTTAAAAATTTACGTGTGGAGGATGGCGATATTTCTTTGGATATCGTTTTGGCTTATCCAGCCAAAAGTCAATTTGAGATTGTTCGCAAATCAATCATTAATGTATTGCGAGAGCTACCGAGCGTAAAAAATGTCAGCGTGAATGTGAGCAGTCAAATTGTTGCTCATGCAGTACAACGCGGTGTAAAACTATTGCCCAACGTTAAAAATATCATCGCTGTAGCGAGTGGTAAAGGGGGGGTTGGTAAGTCAACTACCGCCGTGAATTTGGCCTTAGCTCTCGCAGCTGAAGGTGCGCAAGTTGGTATTTTGGATGCTGATATCTACGGGCCCAGTCAACCGATGATGTTAGGCATTACTGGCAGACCTGAATCGATTGAAGAGAACACCATGGAGCCGATGGAAGGACATGGGTTACAAGCGAGCTCGATTGGTTTCTTGATCGATGCTGACGCACCGATGGTATGGCGTGGCCCAATGGTGACTTCTGCTTTAGAGCAGTTGCTGCGTCAGACCCGTTGGCGTGATCTTGATTACCTGATTGTCGATATGCCACCAGGTACTGGTGATATTCAATTAACGCTTGCGCAAAAGGTGCCAGTAACGGGTGCAGTCATTGTGACTACCCCTCAAGATATTGCTTTACTTGATGCACGTAAGGGCTTAAAGATGTTTGAGAAGGTCGGTGTTCCGATCGTAGGTATTATCGAAAATATGAGTACCTATGTGTGCCCAAGTTGTGGCCACGAAGAGCATATCTTTGGAGCAGGTGGTGGCCAAAAAATGTGTAAAGAGTATGGCGTTGATTTCTTAGGCGACCTGCCATTAAATTTATCGATTCGTGAGCATGCAGATGCGGGTCGTCCAACAGTAGTTGCTGATCCTGATGGGGCAATTAGTGCAATTTATAAAAACATTGCCAGACAAGTCGCGATTCGAGTTGCTAATCTAGCTAAAGATATGAGCAGCAAATTCCCTAACATCGTAGTTCAAAATACCTGAGGACTTATGCGCTTTGCAGTATTGATGCGTAAGCAGTTTGTTAATAACCCCTGGATCACCTATCGGTGGGTGCCTCAGGAAGTATTGCCCGATTTTAGTGAGTCTAGCCCTGAGGCTGGCAAGCCCAAAGATCACATCATCGGCCACTTTTTGAGTCGCGATGAGCAAGGCGAATCTTGGCAATTTTCTGGCTATGAGTTAAATCTCTTTCCTGATGAGGCTGAAGGCTACTACCTAAATGTCTCTTCACCAAACTCTTGTTGGTTTGTGATGTGGCGCTTGGAAGAAGACATTGAGCGCTATGTTGAGGCGCAATCATTTGAACTCGCAAAAACAGAAGTGAGTTTTGCTGTCCCACATCGAATCTGTGTGAGCTATAACGAGGCAGCGCGCTTGTCAGACGGCGGAGAAACGGTCGATACAGTACCGATGAGTGATGAGCATGCGTCGTGGTTACAGGATTATGTCAATGAGCACTATCGCCCAGAACCCAAAAAACGGCATCGTCCTGAATCTTTTAAGGGCGCGAATCGCCCAGCGGAGGAGTGATGTCTGATGGATTTCTCAATCGTTGGTCTCGACGTAAGCTAGGTGAGAATCTTGAGCCTGAGAAAAAATCGGACGAGCAGACCAAGCAAGAATTAAACAGTAGCCTTGAAGTAAAGGAACCTTCTGTGGACACTCCAGATGCTCTCCCATCGGTGACTCTGGATGATGTAGAAAAGATGGACAAGCTTGCGCCGGATTTCTCTGCATTTATGCAGCCAGGTGTAGATCCATCCGTTCAACAAGCTGCCATGAAAAAGATGTTTACTGATCCGCACTTTAATGTGATGGATGGTCTTGATATTTATATTGGTGATTACTCTAAACCTGACCCTATTCCCTTAGAAATGCTTAAGCGTATGGTGCAATCAGACATGCTCAATATCTTTCGTAAAGAGCCTGATGAAAAAACTCAGGGTGAGGCTAAAGTTCAGGCTCTTGCTAGTAGCTCAGAACAGGCCGAGCAAATCAGTCCCGAACCCACTTTACCAGCTGGTCAGCTGATTGATTTAACATCCACCCATCCAGTCGCGGAACTTGAGGGCAAAGATAGCGCCCCAGTTGTAGCGGAGAAGAAAACGACATAAGAAGAGTATTGATGAGCCAAAAATTAGTTTGCAATTGCAATGGAACCATGCCTTTGGATGCAAAGGCCTTAGGCGTTCCAGTTCACACTTCACTGTGTCGTCAGGAAGTAGGGACTGTCATCAAGGCATTTGAGGGTAGTGACTCCCTAGTGATTGCTTGTACTCAAGAGAGCGCATTGTTTGATGAGCTTGCAGAACAATCTGAAAAAGCCTTGGTTGCTCCTTTGCGGTTTATCAATATTCGCGAGGTTGCTGGTTGGACGCAAGAAGCGAAAGAATCCAGCCCTAAGATCGCAGCCTTACTCGCATTGGCAGATATGCCCGAAGCAGATCCAGTGCCCGTGGTGAACTATGCTAGTGAAGGTCGTCTGCTGATCGTAGGTCCTGGTGCTCAGGCTTTGCCTTGGGCTGAAAAACTGAGTACCACCCTCGATGTCTCCGTTTTATGTACCGAACCAAGCGCATTACCGATTGCAAGAAACTTTCCTATTTATTCCGGTAAGGTCACTAAGTTAGAAGGCTATTTAGGTAACTTTTCAGTCGATTGGGATCTGCAAAATCCGATTGACCCTGAAATGTGTACCCGCTGCGGTGCCTGTGTTGAGGTATGTCCTTCAGGCGCCATCGATGAATCATTTCAGATTGATTTAGACAAATGCAAATCGCATCGTGAGTGCGTCACTGCCTGTGCTGGAATTGGTGCAATTAATTTTGATCGAGTTGAGCTTAAGCGCAATTCTGAGTTTGATTTAGTCATGGACTTGCGCATAGATCCACAGATGCGCATGAGTCAGACACCTCAAGGCTACTTTGCTCCTGGGCAAGACCCTTTTGGGCAAGCTCTCGTGGCTAGCCAGCTATTAGGCATGGTTGGTGAATTCGAAAAACCAAAATACTTTTCTTACAACGAAAAAGTATGTGC
>JABMMT010000257.1 GCA_013205155.1 Betaproteobacteria bacterium
AGACATGTAAATCGAGCTTACTTGAGTAAGTCAAAAATAGGCTGAAGTTGCGCGCGCTTGCGTTTATAGGAAGCTTGATTAACCACCAAACGAGCACTAATGTCAGCAATTGGTTCTACTTCTACCAAACCATTTGCGCGTAAGGTATTGCCTGTGGATACTAAATCTACAATCGCATCAGCCAAGCCAACCAATGGCGCCAATTCCATCGAGCCATATAGTTGAATCGTATCAATATGGACACCCTTGTTAGCAAAATGCTCTCTTGCGCAGTTGACATACTTTGTCGCCACTTTTAAACGAGAGCCTTGCTTAACGGCAGCAGCATAATCAAATCCCTCTCGCACTGCAACTGACATACGGCATTTAGCGATGTCTAAATCAAAAGGTACATATAGCCCAGCCGTACCTTTTTCCATCAGCACATCTAAACCTGCGACCCCAAAGTCTGCACCACCAAATTGCACATAGGTTGGTACATCAGATGCGCGCACAATAATTAAACGAATATCAGAATGGGAAGTTTCAATAATAAGTTTGCGTGACTTTTCAGGATCCTCAAGCGGCACAATACCGACCTTAGATAAGATCTGTGCAGTTTCTTCAAAGATGCGCCCTTTGGATAGAGCTAGAGTCAATTTCATGGACTAATTATCCACTAGGCTCACTTAATGCGCTGAATATTGGCCCCCAAGCGGGTCAACTTTTGCTCCATACGGTCATAACCACGGTCTAAGTGGTAAATCCGATCTACCTGAGTTTCGCCTTGGGCAGCTAAGCCAGCAATCACCAAGCTAGCAGAAGCTCGTAAATCCGTAGCCATCACAATTGCCCCGGAAAGTTTTTCTTCGCCTTGGACTATTGCAGTATTTCCCTCAATCGCAATATCGGCACCCAAGCGATTGAGTTCTTGAACGTGCATAAAGCGATTCTCAAAAATAGTTTCAGTAATGGTTGAGCTACCACTTGCAATCGCATTTACAGCCATTAACTGAGCCTGCATATCTGTCGGAAAAGCAGGATATTCAGAGGTCCGAAAGCTTACTGCTTTAGGTCTACCCTTCATCGAAGCCTTAATCCAGTCTGGACCTACTTCCATTATTAAGCCAGCATCCTTTAACTTTACAAGTACTGCATCTAAAGTATTTGGTCGGCAGTTTTTTACTAATACTTCGCCGCCTGCAGCTGCAACAGCACATAAAAAGGTTCCTGCCTCAATACGATCAGGAATCACCACATGCTCTGCGCCATGCAGTTGTTCTACGCCTTCAATGATTAATTTGTCGCTACCAATTCCAGAAATTTTTGCACCCATCTTCACCAATAACTCAGCTAAGTCGCCCACTTCTGGTTCGCGTGCAGCATTCTCCAAAACAGTCGTTCCCGTTGCCAGAGTTGCCGCCATCAATAGGTTTTCTGTCCCGGTAACGGTAATCATGTCAGTCAAAATGGATGCGCCCTTTAAGCGCTCAAGTGGTGGCTTAATCTCTGCTTGTATATATCCACTCTTGATCTTGATCGCGGCCCCCATCGCTTTTAAGCCCTTAATGTGCTGATCAACTGGACGTGCGCCAATCGCGCAGCCGCCAGGCAAAGACACTTTCGCGCTATGCATTCTGGCTAAAAGTGGGCCCAATACCAAGATAGAAGCACGCATGGTTTTAACCATCTCATAGGTTGCTTCTGAGCTCTTGATAATGGAGGCATTTAAGACTAGATGACTACGGTCACCTGCATCAGGAAAGCTCGCAGTAACGCCAATTTCTTGCAGAAGCTTTAGCATGGTGCGCACATCCTGTAAGTCAGGTACATTACGCAAAATAATTGGCTGATTCGTTAAAAGACAAGCGCAAAGAATCGGGAGTGCAGCATTTTTAGCGCCAGCAATTGTCACCTCACCCTTGAGTGGTGTGCCGCCGACCATTCTTAATTTATCCATGAAACGATTCCAGTAAAAACTGTTTAGTTTGTTTAAGCACTACAGCAATGTTATGCGGCTGAATTCTGCGCAAATTCTTGCGGAGTAAAGGCCTTAATCGACAAAGCATGAACTTCAGCTTTCATCCGATCCCCCATTGCCGCATACACCAATTGATGGCGCTGAATCAAACGTTTACCTTCAAACTGCGTACTCACAATGGTTGCAAAAAAATGCTGGCCATCACCCTCCACTTGTATGTGGGTACAGTCAATTCCTTGCTTGATATAGCCCTCAATTTGCTCGGGGGTTGGAAACATCTGATTCTCCTTTAATGTCTGAGCTTATAGCCCTTTTGAAGCATACGTAAAGCAATCACTGAAACTACCACAAAGAAAGAGCTCACAATCGTGAAACTGGTCCAAGGGGAAATGTCTGAGACCCCAAAAAAGCCATACCGAAATCCATCAATCATGTAGAAAAATGGATTGAAATGTGACACCACTTGCCAGGCTGGTGGAAGCGAGTGAATGGAATAAAAAACGCCTGAGAGCATGGTGGCAGGCATGATGAAGAAATTCTGAAAAGCGGCTAACTGATCATATTTATCTGACCAAATACCAGCAATCAAACCTAAGCTTCCTAAAATTGCAGCGCCCAAAAATGCAAAAGTCAAAATCCACAAGGGGGATTCAAGGCTTGGTAAACCATACCAAGCAGTCATTAATAAAACGCCGAGACCCACCACAATGCCACGAAATACAGCAGCCAAAATATATGCTGCATAAAACTCAAAGTGGCTTAATGGGGCAAGCAATACAAATACTAAATTACCAGTTACCTTTGACTGAATCAAAGATGAGGAAGTATTTGAAAATGCATTTTGTAGTACCGTCATCATGACCAGACCCGGAATTAAAAATGCGGTGTAACTTAAGCGCCCATAAATTTCTTTACCTTCAAGCACATGACCAAAAATCATGAGGTATAGGATTGCGGTGAGCACGGGTGCGGCTACCGTCTGAAAGGCCACCTTATAAAAACGCATGATCTCTTTGCGTAATAAAGTTGGAAAGCCGCTACCGTATTCCAATACAGGCTTATTGAGGGCAGTTTTCATAGAAAACCCCCAGACATAATATTGACAAAGACATCCTCTAAATCTGTCTTACCCTCTCCGTCTTTTTTAACTGAGCCATAACGAGTTAATAAATTGGCAGTGGTATCTAGAGCAACAATCTCTCCTTGCTTGAGCATGGCGATTCTTTCACATAGGGCCTCAGCTTCTTCTAGATAGTGCGTAGTTAAAACGATCGTATGACCATCTTGGTTTAGTCTACTAATAAATTGCCATAGAGATTGACGCAACTCAACATCAACACCAGCCGTTGGCTCATCTAAAATAATCACTGGCGGTCTATGTACTAATGCCTGAGCCACTAATACTCGACGCTTCATGCCACCTGATAAAGCGCGCATATTACTATCGGCCTTATTGGTGAGATCAAGATTGGCGATAATTTCATCAATCCAAGCATCATTATTGCGAATCCCAAAATATCCTGACTGAAAGCGTAAAGTCTCGCGCACTGTAAAGAAAGGGTCAAAGACTAATTCTTGGGGAACAACTCCCAGCATTCGCCTTGCATCACGAAAATTCCTTTGCACATCTGCACCCATAATGGCAGCATGACCATGGTCAGACCTGACTAGGCCAGCCAAAATAGAAATCAAGGTGGTCTTACCTGCGCCATTGGGGCCAAGCAAACCAAAAAACTCACCTGGCTCAATCACCAAAGAAACATCATCTAGCGCTTTAAGTGCCCCATAGTTTTTAGTAATATTTTTAATCGATATGGCTGAATGCATGCCGTTACAAGCCTAGCAAGGCAGATACACCATATACGTTAGCCAATACTTTTAATTTTTCAGGGGGGTGCTCTACTACAAGAGATTGGCCATTGGCTTGCAATGTTTTTTGCCATGACAATAAAACAGTAAGCACAGTTGAGTCAAAGTCTTTCAATGCAGAACAATCAACCCTTCTCAATTCAGCAAGATTAGACAGACCCTCTTGTTGAATGTGCATGACATTTTCTTGTGTCACTTCCTGGGGTAAGCAAAACGGCATTGTTCTAATTTCTATCTGAATTGGCTTACTTGGTAGTAGCTAATTGCTTGTTACGATCTTGCAAAAATTTCACCAAACCATCAATACCATTCTGACCAATCTGATTTGTAAATTGATTGCGGTACGCTTCTACCAACCAAGCTCCCATAATATTCATGTCATAGACCTTCCAGCCGGTAGCACTTTTTTCCAGACGGTAATCTAAGGAGATTGGGTCACCACGACCAACCACGACCGTTCTGACCACAACTTCTTTATCATCGGGAGCAGCTCGTAAGGCCTTAAATTGGACGGTCTGATCGCGAAGCTGACTCAAGGCCCCCGAATAGGTCCGCATTAATAGGGTTTTAAATTCCGCCGTGAGAATAGCCTGCTGTTCTGGAGTGGCTTTTTTCCAATTGGGGCCCATTGCCATTTCAGTAGTCCGGCGCATATCAGTAAATGGGACAATTTTCTTTTCTACCAACTCCATTACCTTGGGGATATTGCCTTTTTGTATGTCGGGATCAGCCTTAACTGAAGCCATGACATCTGACACCACCATCTTGATCAATACATCAGGAGGAGTATTTTGATCAGGTACTTGTGAAAAAACCAACCCAGATATGAGGAATAAGCCTGTAGCAAGCCATCTTGAGATTGTTTTGTTACTTTTCATGTGCTTTGGTCCCATCAACTCTAAATAAACTTGGGGCAATTTTAGCCCCTTAAGCAATATTGCTTATTCGTAAGGGTTTTCATAAGGCGGCATGAGTGGTTCTTCATCATTGCGGCCCTCATTAATCTGATACTCACGACGCTGAAGATAGGCGTCTCGGATGAAGCTATATTTATCAAGGGCAGCACCATCTAATAAATCACCCGCTTCATAAAAGGTATTACGAGCATTAATGACACGCAGTCCCGTAATGCTATTTCGGAGCCCAACATCCGGGATGTACTTAAATAAGTAATCTGTCTCCAAATCTGCCGCAGTACCAAAAGTGTCTCGAATAGTGCTCGGACCAAAAAATGGCAGCACTAGATAAGGACCCGAAGGCACTCCCCATACTCCAAATGTTTGACCCCAATCCTCTTTATGCTTTGGAAGTCCACCTGGTGTTGCAACATCCATGAGACCGCCAAGTCCAAAGAGTGTATTGACAGCAACGCGCATCAAATCGTTAAACGCTAAGTCCGGCTTGCCCTGTAATAAGTTTTGTAGGGCAGTGTAAATATCACTGTAATTACTAAAAAAGTTATAGATTCCATCTCGCACAATCTCTGGCAAGATAAATCGATAGGCCGCAACAATCGGCTTTAGAAGATACTTATCTAAGCCTTCATTAAATTCAAATACTGAACGGTTAAAGGGCTCCCAAGGATCTCGAGGCGAAGGCTCCACTCCAGCAGGAATAGAGGCGCAACCCACAAATAAGCAGGTCATGCTCAGCAACATCAAGCGCTTAAATCTGCTCGCCCACAAAATCACTTTGCTGCACCTTTGTCTTGACCACCATCAGCAGCCTTGTTGTAAAGGAACTGACTAATCAAATTTTCTAACACCACAGCCGATTGAGTTTGAGTCAACTTTCCGCCATCAGCCACCATATCGTCAGAACCACCTGCCTCCAAGCCAACATACTGCTCACCCAATAAACCAGATGTCAAAATTTTGGCTGCAGAATCTTTTGGGAACTTATAAGAATCTTCGATCGTCATTATTACAGTAGCTTGATACGTTTTATCATCAAAGGAAATATTGGCAATGCGGCCAACAACCACGCCAGCACTCTTTACTGGGGCACGTGGTTTTAGGCCTCCAATATTATCAAAGCGGGCAGAAATTTTATAAGTTGGGGCAAAAGAAACGGCATTCATATTGCCAACTTTTAACGCCAAGAAAAATGCTGCCAACAAACCAATGGCAACAAATAATCCGACCCAAACATCAATTGCACTTTTTCTCATAAGAACCTCAGTTTATTCTTTCTAATTTGAGAACATCATTGCGGTGAGCAAGAAATCCAATGCCAAAACGGCCAATGATGAAATCACGACCGTACGGGTTGTTGCTTGTGAAACACCCTCTGGTGTTGGCCGAGCCTCATACCCTTGATAAAGCGCGATGAATGTGACCGCCACACCAAAAACAATACTTTTGATGAGGCCGTTTCCAATGTCAGCAAATAGATCTACTCCGCCCTGCATTTGTGACCAAAACGCTCCAGAATCAACGCCAATTAAGGGCACGCCAACAAAGTAACCGCCCATCACACCGACCGCAGTAAAAATCGTAGCCAAAATTGGCATAGAAATAATCCCAGCCCACAGTCTTGGAGAAATTACACGCGCCAAGGGATCAACTGCCATCATCTCCATCGCACTTAACTGTTCGCCGGCCTTCATTAATCCAATCTCAGCGGTCAAAGACGTTCCTGCACGGCCTGCAAACAATAAAGCAGTAATCACGGGGCCTAGCTCACGAGTCAATGACAAAGCAACTAATAAGCCTAAAGCCTGCTCAGAGCCATAACGATTTAAGGTGTAGTAGCCCTGTAATCCCAAAACAAAACCAACGAATAAACCCGAGACTGCAATGATGACAAAGGAATGGTTACCAACGAATAAAATTTGATCTACAACTAAACGAGGTCTTTTCAGCAGAAACCCTGAACGTAAAATGACTGCGCAAAATAAACGTGCAGCATGACCGAGGTTACTGATATTACGGCGAACAAAAAATCCTAAGTCGCCTAAGAAGTCAATCACTATAGACAATGCTGACATCAGGCCCTCACACCAAAATCTTCGGCTAAGCCCAGGCCAGGATAATGAAAGGGTACGGGACCGTCTGGCGCAGCGTCTAAAAACTGTCTTACAAAAGGATCCCTAGAGCGGCTCAGCTCTTCAGGCGTACCTTTGGCTCCAATTCGGCCATTCGCAATAAAGTACACATAGTCGGCGATTTCAAATGTTTCTTCAACATCATGGGTCACTAGTAAGCTAGTTGCACCAAGCGCATTATTCAAATCACGTATTAATCGGGCAGTAATACCAAGTGATATCGGATCCAAACCAGCGAATGGCTCGTCGTACATGATGAGCGGAGGATCTAATGCAATTGCCCTAGCGAGTGCAACGCGTCTTGCCATGCCTCCAGAAATTTGTGAGGGCATTAAATCACGAGCGCCGCGTAAACCAACTGCATTCAGCTTCATGAGTACTAAAGAGCGCAATAACTCTTCGCTCAAGTTTGTATGTTCACGCAAAGGAAAAGCCACATTCTCAAAAACGCTGAGGTCTGTAAACAATGCGCCAAACTGAAATAACATTCCCATTCGACGACGAGCGACCATGAGCTCATCGGAATTCATTTTGCCAATATCATGGCCCTCAAATAAGACCTGGCCAGATTGAGCAGAGTATTGGCCACCAATTAAACGCAAAATAGTCGTCTTGCCACAACCGGAACCCCCCATGACTGCAACGACTTGTCCGCGACGAAACTCCATATTGAGTCCCGACAA
This sequence comes from Betaproteobacteria bacterium, assembly GCA_013205155.1. Lineage (GTDB taxonomy): Bacteria > Pseudomonadota > Gammaproteobacteria > Burkholderiales > Burkholderiaceae > Polynucleobacter. The sequence continues at coordinate 7,559 of JABMMT010000257.1, forward strand.
AATTTGACGCTCACCAGGAGCATAAGAAAAGTCGACGTCCTTAATTGCAACGATGACTTCGCCAGCGGCTTTTTTTACTTCATCGAAAGAGGGTAAATGACGACTGTTCATATCCCCTCATTATCGAGGTAAAACAGATGACCCCATTAAATACTGGTCTACTGCTTGAGCGCATTGGCGACCCTCTCGAATCGCCCAAACTACTAAGGATTGTCCACGGCGCATATCACCTGCAGCAAATACCTTAGGAACATTGGTTTGATAAGCATTTTGACCGTCTACAGTGGCTTTTGCATTACCGCGAGCATCCTTTTCAATACCAAAAGCTTTTAATACTTGCTGAACTGGGGATACAAAACCCATTGCCAAAAGAACTAAATCGGCCTTGATCTCAAATTCAGAATTGAGCACCTCTGACATTTTGCCGTCTTTCCACTCTAAGCGAACTCCAATGAGCTTCTCGACTTTGCCATTTTTACCCTCAAAACGCTTAGTTCCCACTGACCAATCACGCTCGCAACCCTCCTCATGAGATGAAGAGATGCGTAACTTCGTTGGCCAATAGGGCCAAACTAAGGGCTTATTCTCTTCTTCTGGCGGCTGTGGCAATAGTTCAAACTGAGTAACCTGTTTAGCGCCGTGGCGATTAGATGTGCCAACACAATCAGATCCAGTATCGCCACCACCGATAACAACTACATGTTTATCGCTTGCGCGAATTTCGTTTTTAAAGTCCCCTGCATTTTCTTTATTCTGGGGAATCAAAAATTCCAGCGCATAGTGAACACCCGCTAACTCACGACCAGGCACAGGCAAATCACGTGGCTGCTCAGCACCACCAGTAATGACAACTGCATCAAAATCCTTCATCAACTGATCAGGAGAAATCGTCTTGGTAGCATAGTTTTTAACTTCTACACCAATCGATTCTTTGCCAATAAATACACCTGTTTCAAATTTCACACCTTCGGCTTGCATTTGCTCTACACGACGATCAATCAGCCATTTTTCCATTTTAAAATCAGGAATGCCGTAACGTAGAAGACCGCCCACACGATCATTCTTTTCAAATACAGTCACGTCATGACCAACACGTGCCAATTGCTGTGCTGCGGCCATACCAGCAGGGCCGCCACCAACAATAGCTACTTTTTTGCCAGTCTTGACTTTAGATGGCTGGGGTTTAACCCAACCGTTTTCCCAACCCTTATCGATAATCGCATGCTCAATTGACTTGATGCCAACCGGCGCACGGTTAATACCCAAAGTACATGCAGATTCACATGGTGCTGGGCAAATACGGCCCGTGAACTCTGGGAAGTTATTGGTAGATTGCAAAACTTCTAAAGCATTCTTCCAGTCATTATGAAAAACCAAATCATTGAAATCTGGAATGATGTTATTGACTGGGCAGCCGTTGTTACAAAATGGAATACCGCAGTCCATACAACGCGCGCCTTGAACCTTGGCCTCTTCATCCGTTAAAGCAACGATGAATTCCTTGTAATGATGGAGGCGTTTAGCGGGCGCTTCGTATGTTTCATCGACGCGCTCAAACTCCATAAATCCAGTGACTTTACCCATATCTAATCCTTAGTATCTTTTCTTAATGTCTGCATTTATTCAGCAGTAACCGTTTTCTTCTGTGACTTTTCCCACAATTCGCCCAAAGCGCGTTTGTACTCAGTTGGAAGTACTTTCGTAAAACGCGTGCGGGCGTTTTGCCAGTCGGCCAACAGGGCCTTAGCGCGCTCTGATCCGGTGTAACGGAAATGACGCTCAATTAAGCCCTTCAAAATTTGCTCATCGGTTATGCGCTCGCCACCGTCTTTAACATCAATAGGAGCGTGCCAATCGGACTGAGGAATCTTCGCGACCTGCTCAGCAGATGGTAATACTTTTTCTAAAGTTGCCATGCTGGTATTGCAACGCTGATCAAACATACCGTCTTCGTCGTAAACATAAGCAATACCACCACTCATGCCCGCAGCAAAATTGCGGCCCGTTGTGCCAAGTACCACTACAGTTCCGCCGGTCATATATTCGCAACCATGGTCACCCGTTCCTTCTACCACCGTAGTAGCGCCTGAATTACGAACTGCAAAACGCTCTCCCGCAACACCATTAAAGAAGGCTTCACCAGCTATTGCACCGTACAGCACAGTATTTCCAACGATAATATTTTTAGCGGTGTCTCCACGGAATTCATGTGGAGCACGCACAATGACGCGGCCCCCAGATAGGCCCTTACCAACATAGTCATTACCATCGCCAACCAAGTCCAAAGTAATGCCATGTGCCAAGAAAGCTGCGAAGCTTTGGCCAGCCGTGCCATTTAATTGAATGTGAATTGTGTCGTCAGGCAAGCCTGCATGCCCATAGCGCTGTGCAATCTCACCTGAAAGCATTGCGCCAACGGTACGATTGACGTTCTTCACTGGAACAATGAAAGAAACTTTCTCGCCACGCTCTAAAGCAGGCTCGCTCTTCTCGATCAAAATATTGTCAAGTGCGCTAGCTAAACCATGATCCTGAGTAAGCACTTGGTAACGTGGCACATCAGCTGCCACCTGTGGTTCAGCAAAGATCTTGCTGAAATCTAAGCCATGTACTTTCCAGTTATCTATACCTTTACGAGTATCTAAGAAATCAACACGGCCAATCAAGTCATCAAACTTACGAATACCGAGCTGCGCCATGATCTCGCGGGCTTCTTCTGCAATAAAGAAGAAGAAATTCACCACATGCTCTGGTTTTCCAGAGAACTTCTTCCGTAACTCTGGATCTTGAGTGGCAACACCTACAGGACAGGTATTTAAATGGCACTTGCGCATCATGATGCAACCCTCAACAACTAATGGAGCCGTCGCAAAACCGAATTCATCAGCACCTAACAATGCGCCAATCACGACATCGCGCCCTGTTTTCATCTGACCATCAGCCTGAACTCGGATGCGGCTTCTGAGGCCATTGAGAACCAAGGTTTGCTGTGTTTCAGCTAAACCTAATTCCCAAGGCGAACCAGCATGTTTAATTGAAGAGAGTGGGGAGGCGCCAGTACCGCCATCATGACCAGCAATCACCACGTGATCCGCTTTTGCTTTGGCAACACCAGCAGCAACTGTTCCAACACCCACTTCAGATACCAACTTCACAGAAATGTCTGCTTTTGGATTGACGTTCTTCAAATCATGAATCAACTGAGCGATATCTTCAATTGAGTAAATATCATGATGTGGTGGTGGAGAAATCAATCCAACTCCTGGCACAGAAAAGCGTAATTTACCAATATAGTCAGAAACTTTTCCACCCGGCAGCTGACCGCCCTCACCAGGTTTAGCGCCTTGTGCCATCTTAATCTGAATCTGATCAGCTGAACGCAAATATTCAGTAGTGACCCCAAATCGGCCGGAAGCCACTTGTTTAATTTTTGAACGCAACGAGTCGCCGTCTAATAATGGGATATTCGCTTCAACTACATCGCTACCCAAAATGCTTGCAAGGGTTTCGCCCTTCTTGATTGGGATACCTTTGAGCTCATTGATATAACGGTTTGGATCTTCCCCTCCCTCACCAGTATTGGACTTACCCCCAATGCGGTTCATCGCAATTGCTAAGGTAGCATGCGCCTCAGTAGAGATCGAACCTAAAGACATCGCGCCCGTTGCAAAACGTTTTACGATTTCTTTTGCAGATTCGACTTCATCAAGCGGAATAGCTTTTGCTGGATCAATCTTGAACTCAAACAAACCACGTAAGGTCATTTGACGCTTAGTTTGATCGTTAATGATATTGGCGTACTCTTTATAAGTCTGATAACCCTTCTCTGCACCAATCCGAGTAGAGTGCTGTAATTTCGCAATCGTATCTGGTGTCCACATATGATTTTCACCACGAATACGATATGCATATTCACCGCCAGCATCGAGCATATTGTTTAATACTGGATCATTACCAAACGCTGCGGCATGCATACGCAAAGCTTCTTCAGCTACCTCAAACACACCGATTCCACCAACATTCGATGGGGTGCCTTTGAAATACTGATTAATGATGTCGTGATTTAAGCCAATGGCTTCAAAAATCTGAGAGCCGGTATAAGACATATAAGTAGAAATGCCCATTTTGGACATCACTTTTTGCAAACCTTTACCAACCGCTTTAATGAAATTCTTAACTGCTTTTTCAGGAGCTAAATCGCCAGATAGGCCTTTGGC
>JABMMT010000258.1 GCA_013205155.1 Betaproteobacteria bacterium
AATGTCACCATTACCGTCAAACTCATTGCGCCAATTGCGATGGAAGAAGGTTTACGTTTTGCAATCCGTGAAGGTGGCCGTACTGTTGGCGCCGGTGTGGTTGCAAAGATTTTGGCTTAAGTTTTATTAGATTTAAAGTTTTAGAAGTATAAATATTTAGCGGTTTGCTAACCGGTGACATCAGTGCTGCTGATGTCACCGAGCTCTTTAGATGTATAACGTGGCAGCACCACACCGCTCTTTGGAATTAATATGCAAAACCAAAAAATTCGTATTCGCCTTAAAGCATTTGATTACCGCTTAATTGACCAGTCTGCGGCTGAAATTGTGGATACAGCTAAGCGTACCGGTGCTGTTGTTAAGGGTCCAGTACCTTTGCCAACTCGTATTGAGCGTTTTGACATCCTTCGTTCACCACACGTGAATAAGACATCTCGTGATCAATTAGAGATCCGTACCCATCTTCGTTTGATGGATATTGTTGATCCTACTGAGAAAACAGTTGATGCCTTAATGAAATTAGACCTTCCAGCAGGCGTGGATGTCGAAATCAAGTTGCAATAATTTGTTGCTTTCAGTCTTTTTGCTTGTCAAGATTGGTATTTCGGGATAGAATCTAAGGCTTCGCTCAATTATTTGCGCGTAATTTTAGGCTTTATCAGTAGTAAAAACGCTGTAAGTTATTGATCTAGAAGTATTTTTACTTGTAAATCATTTAAATTAATTTTGCCGACCAATCGTAGTCGGCGTGGAGCATGAATATGAGCTTAGGCTTAATCGGCCGTAAGGTCGGCATGACCCGTCTATTTACGGACGAAGGGGAATCTATTCCCGTCACCGTAATCGACGTGAGCGATAACAGAATCGCTCAAATCAAGACCCAGGCAACTGATGGCTATGATGCTATTCAGTTGGCGCATGGTACCCGGAGAGCTACACGAGTTACTAAATCAATGGCTGGTCACTTTGCTAAAGCAGGTGTGATGGCCGGTAACGGGCTTAACGAATTCCAACTAGATGCAGCAAAAATTGCAGAAATGACACCAGGGCAAGTTATACCTGCTGAAGCTGCATTTACTACTGGCCAAAAAGTGGATGTGCAAGGCGTTTCTATCGGTAAGGGTTATGCAGGCACTATTAAGCGTTATCACTTCGCTTCTGGTCGCGCATCCCATGGTAATTCACGTTCACATAACGTGCCAGGCTCCATCGGTATGGCACAAGATCCAGGTCGTGTTTTTCCAGGTAAGCGCATGACCGGTCACCTTGGTGACGTTACCAAAACAGTTCAAAATTTAGTCATCGCACGCATTGATGCAGAACGTAATCTGATCATGGTTAAAGGCGCTATTCCAGGTGCCCCTGGCGGTAAAGTTATTGTTACTCCAGCGGTGAAAACACCGTTGAAGAAGAAATAAGGAGAGCGAATATGGAACTTAAGCTTCTCCAAGACAACGGTACTTTAGGTGCAGGCGTTCAAGCTTCATCAGAAGTATTCGAACGTGAATATAACGAAGCGTTGGTACACCAAGTTGTAGTGGCTTACCAAGCTAATGCACGTAGTGGTAACCGCGCACAAAAAGACCGTGAGCAAGTTAAGCACTCAACCAAAAAACCTTGGCGTCAAAAAGGGACTGGTCGTGCACGTGCTGGTATGAGCTCCTCACCATTGTGGCGCGGAGGCGGTCGTATATTTCCAAATTCTCCAGAAGAGAATTTCAGCCAAAAAGTAAACAAGAAAATGTATCGCGCTGGAATGAGATCGATTTTGTCTCAATTGGCTCGCGAAGGTCGTTTGAATGTGGTTGATCAATTTAATCTGGACGCTCCTAAGACTAAAGTTTTAGCTGACAAAGTTAAAGCAATGGGCTTAGATTCAGTCTTGATCATTGTTGATCAAGTTAGTGAGAATTTGTACTTGGCATCACGCAACTTACATAAGATTGCTGTTTGTGAGCCACAGCATGCTGATCCATTGGCTCTGGTTCAATACAAAAAAGTATTGGTAAGTAAAGCGGCGATCGCAAAAATTGAGGAGTTGCTGAAATGAGCCAAGTCCGTAAAAACGATCACAACCTAATGAGGGTTCTGCTTGGTCCCGTTATCTCTGAGAAAGCCACTATGGTTGCAGAGAAAAATGAACAAGTAGTTTTCCAAGTGGCTCGCGATGCAAACAAGAGCGATGTAAAACAAGCGGTCGAATTGCTCTTTAAAGTGCAAGTTGACTCAGTTCAAATCGTGAATCAAAAGGGCAAGCCTAAGCGCTATGGCCGTTTTGAAGGTCGTCGTGACCATACTAAGAAGGCCTATGTGAACTTGAAACCAGGCCAAGAAATTAACTTTGAAGCGGAGGCGAATTAATCATGCCTTTGATGAAGACAAAACCGACCTCACCAGGTCGTCGCTCAATGGTCAAGGTGGTCAATCCTGACCTCCATAAAGGCAAGCCTTTTGCACCATTGTTAGAGCCACAGTTTCAAAAAGCGGGCCGCAATAATAACGGTCACATCACTACCCGTCATAAAGGTGGTGGGCATAAGCATCACTATCGTGTAGTTGACTTTAAACGCAACGACAAAGATGGCATTCCAGCAAAAGTTGAGCGCTTGGAATACGATCCAAACCGCAGTGCAAATATTGCATTGATTGTGTTTGCTGATGGCGAGCGTCGTTATATCCCTGCAGCTAAAGGTATGACTGTTGGCCAAGCAATTATGAATGGTTCAGAAGCAGCAATCAAATCTGGTAATAACTTACCTATTCGCAATATTCCAGTTGGTAGCACTATTCACTGTGTAGAAATATTGCCAGGTAAAGGTGCGCAGGTTGCACGTTCCGCTGGCGGTTCTGCAGTTCTGTTAGCTCGTGAAGGCGTATATGCCCAGGTGCGTTTGCGCTCTGGTGAAGTTCGCCGCGTTCTAATTGAGTGCCGCGCCACTATTGGTGAAGTCGGTAATGAAGAGCACAGCTTGCGTGTTATTGGTAAAGCTGGTGCAAATCGCTGGCGTGGTATTCGTCCAACTGTTCGCGGTGTGGCGATGAACCCAGTAGATCACCCACATGGTGGTGGTGAAGGTAAGACAGGCGAAGGCCGTGTACCAGTATCTCCATGGGGCACTCCAACCAAAGGTTATCGTACACGTCGTAACAAGCGTACAACATCGATGATCGTTCAACGCCGTCAAAAGCGCTAAGCGATTAAGGAAAAATAGATATGACACGTTCAGCTAAAAAAGGCCCATTTTGCGAAGCCAGCTTAGTAAATAAAGTTGAAGTCGCACAAGCCAACAAAGACAAAAAGCCGATCAAAACTTGGTCACGCCGTTCAACGATTCTTCCAGACTTTATTGGTCTGACAATCGCTGTTCACAACGGTCGTCAACACGTTCCGGTTTATGTATCAGAAAACATGGTGGGTCATAAGTTAGGCGAATTTGCCTTGACCCGTACTTTCAAAGGTCACTCTGCTGACAAGAAAGTTGTGAAGAAGTAAGGGGATGATGATGGAAGTTAAAGCTATTCACAAGAGCGCCCGCATTTCAGCGCAAAAGACACGTTTGGTCGCTGATCAAATTCGTGGTTTGCCGATTGCTCGCGCATTAAACATTTTGAACTTCAGCCCCAAGAAAGCTGCCGTTATTGTGAAAAAAGTAGTTGAATCAGCGATTGCAAATGCTGAACACAATAAAGGTGCTGATATTGATGAGCTCAAGGTATCAGCGGTCATCGTTGATAAAGGTACTTCCTTGAAGCGCTTCACTGCGCGCGCTAAGGGTCGTGGCAATCAAATCGAAAAACAAACTTGTCACATTAGCGTGACCTTGAGTAACTAAGGAAAGATATGGGCCAAAAGATTAATCCCACCGGATTCCGACTCGCGGTAACGAAGAATTGGACATCACGTTGGTATGCAAACAATACCGATTTCGCAAAAATGCTGAAAGAGGACGTTGACGTCCGCATCTATTTGAAGAAGAAGTTGAAAAACGCATCTGTTAGTAAAGTAATCATCGAGCGTCCTGCTAAGAATGCACGCATCACTATTTATAGCTCACGTCCAGGTGTAGTCATCGGAAAAAAAGGCGAAGATATTGAAGTTCTCCGTCGCGAACTGCAAAAGCGTATGGGCGTTCCAGTTCACGTGAATATCGAAGAAATTCGTAAGCCTGAAGTAGATGCTCAATTGATTGCTGACTCTATTACTCAGCAGTTAGAAAAGCGCATTATGTTCCGTCGCGCTATGAAGCGCGCAATGCAAAGCGCTATGCGTCTTGGCGCACAAGGCATCAAGATCATGTCATCTGGACGCTTGAATGGTGCTGAGATTGCTCGTCGCGAATGGTACCGTGAAGGTCGCGTTCCACTTCATACATTAAAGGCTGATATTGATTACGCAACATCAGAGGCTGAAACAACTTACGGCATCATTGGTGTAAAAGTTTGGGTTTATAAAGGCGACACATTGGGACGTGGTGCAGACGCTCCAGTAGCTGCTCCATCCGTTGAGCCAGCTGCCGAAGAAAAGAAAACCCGTCGTGCTCCAACTAAAACAGCTGCACGTAAACCAGCCGCTGTTACTGAAAAGCCTTTAGTTGCTGCTAAGCCAGCAATCAAGCGTGTTCGTAAGGTTGAAGTACCTGCCGCAGATACGCAGAAGTCAGGAGAGTAAGCATGTTACAACCAAAGCGTCGCAAGTATCGTAAGGAACAAAAAGGTCGTAACACTGGTGTGGCAACACGCGGTAGTTCAGTAGCCTTCGGCGACTTCGGATTAAAGTCTATTGGCCGCGGTCGTTTGACTGCACGTCAGATTGAATCTGCACGTCGCGCAATGACACGTCACATTAAGCGTGGTGGCCGTATCTGGATCCGTATTTTCCCAGATAAGCCAATTTCACAAAAGCCGGCCGAAGTGCGCATGGGTAACGGTAAAGGTAATCCAGAGTACTACGTAGCAGAAATTCAACCAGGCAAGATTTTGTACGAGATGGATGGCGTGGATGAAACTTTGGCGCGCGAAGCTTTCAAGCTTGCTGCTGCTAAATTACCATTAAAAACCACTTTCGTGATTCGCCACTTAGGTTGATCGGGATAGAGATGATGAAAAATAAAGAATTAGTAGCTAAAGATCTGACTGCCTTGAATGCAGAATTAACAGAGCTCTTAAAGACAAACTTTAAGCTCCGTATGCAAAAGGGCACTCAGCAACTCACAAATACCAGCCAATTGGGTAAGACAAAGCGCGACATTGCTCGTGTGAAGACTTTTATTACCCAAAAGACTGCACAGAAATAAGGAAAAAGGGATATGACAGAGTTATCCAAACCCTTGCGCCGCACGCTCGTGGGCCGTGTTGTAAGCGATAAAATGCAAAAAACTGTGACGGTGTTGGTTGAGCGTCAAGTGAAGCATCCAGTGATTGGTAAGTATGTTGGCAAGTCCAAAAAGTACCATGCACATGACGAAGCTAGCACATACAAGATGGGCGATACCGTTGAAATTGCTGAATCTAAGCCAATTTCACGCACTAAATCTTGGGTTGTGACACGTTTAGTAGAGGCTTCAAAGGGTATTTAAGGCATTTTCAAGGGGTTTTGGCAAATTTTTTCCCAAAACTTCGTTTTACGTAGTAGAATAGAAAGCTTCTCTAGTTTTATGTGAAAAGCAGTGTTTTTCTTTAATTCCGGGCTTTTAACCTTCGTTAAAGCCCATAGACGGAACCAAGACTGTTTGCCTTTGGCTAATAAGTTGGGGATTAGAAATGATACAAACCGAAAGTAGATTGCAGGTCGCCGACAACACAGGCGCCAGTGAAGTTTTGTGCATCAAGGTATTGGGCGGCTCTAAGCGTCGTTACGCCAGTATCGGAGATCTCATCAAAGTCAGCGTTAAGTCAGCTGCTCCACGTGGCCGTGTAAAAAAAGGTGATATTTATAATGCTGTTGTAGTGAGAACAGCTAAGGGTGTTCGCCGTCCAGATGGTTCATTGATTAAGTTCGATACAAACGCTGCGGTACTGCTCAACGCTAAATTAGAGCCAATTGGCACGCGTATCTTTGGACCAGTTACACGCGAGTTGCGTACTGAAAAGTTCATGAAGATCGTTTCTCTCGCCCCCGAAGTGATTTAAGAGGCTGATATGAAAAAGATTCGTAAAGGTGATTCCGTGGTTTTGTTGACTGGTCGCGATAAAGGCAAGCAAGGAACTGTAACGGATGTTCTCGAGAACAAATTGTTGATCGAGGGTGTCAATATTTATAAAAAGAGCGTTAAGCCAAATCCAGCTGCTGGTGTTACCGGTGGGATGATTGACAAGACTATGCCTGTTCACATTTCTAATGTGGCTTTGGTTGACGGTAACGGCAAACCATCACGTGTTGGTATCAAACTCGTTGATGGTAAAAAGCAGCGTTTCCTCAAAACCACTGGCGCAACATTGAGCGCATAAGGGCCACGGAGAAATTATGAGCACACGTTTTCAAGAACATTACCAACAAAAAGTTGTTGCTGATTTAATTGCCAAATTTGGTTATAAGTCCGCAATGCAAGTTCCACGTATTACCAAAGTGACTCTGAATATGGGTTTAGGTGATGCCGTGAACGATAAGAAAATTATCGAAAATGCAGTTGGCGATTTAACTAAAGTTGCGGGCCAAAAGCCAGTCGTAACCAAGGCTAAAAAAGCGATTGCAGGTTTCAAAATTCGTCAAGGCTACCCAATTGGTGCCATGGTGACATTGCGCGGTCAACGCATGTACGAATTCTTGGATCGTTTCGTTACCGTTGCATTGCCACGCGTACGTGACTTCCGTGGGATCTCCGGCAAAGCATTTGACGGCCGCGGTAACTACAATATCGGCGTTAAAGAACAAATTATTTTCCCTGAAATCGAATACGACAAAATTGATGCCCTCCGTGGTCTCAATATTAGTATTACGACGACTGCTAAGTCTGACGAAGAAGCAAAAGCTTTGTTGGCTGCATTCAAATTCCCTTTCCGCAATTAAGAGGCTAACGTGGCAAAACTATCCCTGATTGAGCGCGAAAAAAAGCGCGCAAAAACTGTAGAGAAGTACGCTGTCAAGCGTGCTGAATTAAAAGCGATCATTGCTGATCAATCACGCAGCGATGAAGAGCGTTATGAAGCTCGCTTGAAGCTACAGGCACTTCCACGTAACGCAAGCCCGATTCGTCAAAGAAATCGCTGTTCATTAACCGGTCGTCCGCGCGGTGTATTCAGCAAGTTTGGTTTAGCGCGTAGCAAAATTCGTGAAATCGCCTTTCGTGGCGAAATCCCCGGTATCACCAAGGCCAGCTGGTAAGCGGCGAAAGAATTAGGAGAACTCATGAGTATCAGCGATCCAATCGCCGACATGTTGACAAGGATCCGCAATGCGCAAGCAGTGCAAAAACCCTTAGTCATGATGCCGTCGTCAAAAGTTAAAGTAGCCATCGCAAAAGTTTTACAAGATGAAGGCTACATCGAGAGTTTTGAAATCAAAGGTGAGGCAGCTAAGCCAGTGCTCCACATCGATCTCAAATACTATGCAGGTCGTCCTGTTATTGAGCGTATTGACCGTGTATCTACACCAAGTCTACGTATCTATAAAGGCCGTCATGACATTCCAGAAGTAATGAATGGCTTGGGCATTGCAATTATTTCAACCCCTCAAGGCGTAATGACAGACCGCAAAGCACGTGCAACAGGCGTGGGCGGCGAAGTTATTTGCTACGTAGCTTAAGGAGAGAAATATGTCCCGCGTAGGTAAATCACCCATTACAGTTCCTAAGGGAGCTGAAATCAGCATCAACGGTGCAAACATTACTGTTAAAGGTCCATTGGGCACTTTGACGCATAACTTGCATCCTTCTGTTGGTTTAAAACAAGCAGACGGCGTACTGACAGTGGTTGTTAATAACGACTCCCCAGAAGCTGGTGCTCAGTCTGGTACAGCACGTGCTTTAGTAAACAACATGGTTGTAGGCGTAACTACTGGCTTTGAGCGCAAGCTTAGTTTGGTAGGCGTTGGTTACCGTGCTGCTGCTCAAGGCGAAACATTAAAGTTGCAGTTGGGTTTCTCACACGACATTATTTACAAGCTACCAAAGGGTGTCAAAGCTGAGACTCCATCGCAAACTGAAATCATTATTAAAGGTTTCAACAAGCAGCAAGTTGGCCAGGTCGCAGCAGAAGTACGCGCATACCGTTCACCAGAGCCATACAA
>JABMMT010000259.1 GCA_013205155.1 Betaproteobacteria bacterium
AAGCAAGACTGACTTTGCCGGCATGGGCAAATGGTTGATGGTTGGAGTACTGCTCTTGATCGTCGCTTCTTTGGCTAACATCTGGTTGCAGTTACCAGCATTGATGTTGACTGTGATGATTTTGGCGATTGCGATCTTCTCAGCATTCATCTTGGTCGACGTGCAGCGCGTCATTAACGGTGGCGAAACAAACTACGTGATGGCTACCCTAGCGATCTACTTAGATGTGTACAACGTCTTCACCAATTTGCTTGCACTCTTAGGTATTTTTGGTGGCAATAAAGAGTAATTAATCAGGTCTTAGTACTCAATGAATAAAAGGCGCCTAGGCGCCTTTTTTCGTTTCTACTTTTCTACTTTTCTACTTTTCAATTATTACTTCGCAGTCAGATCATCACACCATGCGTAATAAGTATTAACCCATTGGGCAAATGGACCTTCATTTACTCGACCCGCACCACAGCCGGTTAACTTGTTATCGCTAATGTCATAGACACCTGAGCCACCCTTATATGCAATCTGCAGCTTCTTGCCATCCGGAGAAATGGTGCCGATTTCATAGGCTTTGTAGTTTGGATTCTGATAGATGAACTCTACATGCGGACCATCTTGTTTGATGACCGTCAGAGTCGCTGTTACATTATGATTCTGTGTCTTAGGATTCTTTTTAGAGGCATTAATAGAAGTTTCAGTCGTATTTCCGCTATAAACCTTTGCCAGAGTGGGAATACCTTGGGCATTGACATGGAAGCTTAGTCCTAAGCCAAGAGCAAGGCCAATGATTAATTTCATAAAATTCCTTTATGTGAAATGAAAAAAGATTACTACTGTTTTTTATCACACTCCAAGGACATAGGGGTGAGATTATTGAATTGACGGCTTGATTTTGTCAAAAACAGCCATCGACTCCACGTGGGAGGTGTGGGGAAACATATTAACGATGCCTGCGCTGCTCAAGACAAAGCCTGCATGATGGCATAAGATCTCGGCGTCTCTGGCTAAAGTTTTAGGATTACACGATACATAAACAATGCGCTCGGGAAGCAATGGGCTTGATTGAGAATGCAAATCCGCTAGCGCCTGACAAATTTGCATGGCGCCCTCACGTGGTGGATCCATCAACCAGCGCTCTGCTTTTCCCCAAGAGGAAATAGTTTCGGTTGTTACTTCAAAAAGATCGCTTTGTATAAAGCTAGCTTGATTGGCAAGCCCATTATGTTGAGCATTTTCCTGTGCACGTGTTGTTAAACTCGCTAAACCCTCAATTCCCAAAACTTGCTTTGCTTTTCTAGCAAGTGCTAATGTGAAATTTCCGATTCCACAAAAGAGATCCAGCACTCGATCACTAGGCCTTACCTCAAGTAAGCGTATCGCCCTACTCACGAGCGCACGATTCATCAGATGATTGACTTGCGTAAAATCAGCCGGCTTAAATGGCATCTCAATATCAAACTCAGGCAGGCGATAGCAAAGCTTGCCGCTCTCTGGATAAAAAGGCGCTACCGTTTCAATCCCCTTGGGTTGTAACCAAATCCAAACCTGATGTTGATCTGCAAAGTTTCGCAACAGTTGCTCATCGGCAGGAGTCAAGGGCATTAAATTTCGAAATACCAAGGCAGTGACTGGCTCGGATTTTTTGGGGTCATCTGAAAGAGGATCCTCTGGCTCACCCACCGCTACTTCAATTTGCGGCATACGATCCACAATTGAAAGGCCCATGACCAACTGACGCAGTTTAGGAAGTAGATCGGAGACATGCTTTGGCAATATCTCACAGGCCGTCATATCAGCAACATAGCCACTCTTGCCTTCATGAAAGCCAATCAGTACAGTACCTTTTTTGATTGAGCGGTTCACTACACTTAAGCGTGCACGCTGACGATATTCCCAAGCGGGCCCGCCCATAGGGCGTAAAACTTCTTGTGGCTTTAACTGAGCAATGTGCTCTAAATCATCTTCTAAAACACGTTGCTTCATTGCAATTTGTGCGCGAATATCTAAGTGCTGCATGGTGCAGCCACCACAGATTCCAAAAAACTGACATTTGGGTTCCGCCCTGAATACGGCTGGCCTTAGAATCTCTAAAACCTTCGCTTTACTAAAACGGGCTTTGTCTTGAGTAATGACATAAGTCACTCTTTCTGTAGGCAGAGCGCCTCGGATAAAAATCACCTTTCCGCTTTGCCCTAGCGCTGCTTCTACTTCATTGGGGGCTAAGCGAGCGATGCCTTGTGCGTCTAGGTCTAATGATTCAATTTCTACTGCCTCAGTCACCACAATATTGACTGGCTTCTGCCCTCTACGCATCCGTAGAGAAACCTTGAAGATATTCTTGCCATTGACCACCATTAGGTTCTTTGGCCTCTTTTTCAAGATAGGCTTTTACAAAGGCAACTTCTTCTTGATACTCATCTAATGTAAATCCACCCCTCAGCAATTGAAAACGGCAGTACATCAGATAGGTATTGACGACATCAGTCTCGCAATAACGACGAATGTCATTAATTTTGCCTTCTTGATAAGCTGGCCAAACTTGACTGCCGTCCATGCCCATCTTCCCCGGAAAGCCACAGAGCTTTGCTAAACCATCTAGCGGTGCATTCGCCCTGCCATTAAATTTTGCTAGCAGATCCATTACATCGAGGTGGCGCATGTGATAACGACTAATGTAGTTATTCCACTTAAAGTCACGACTATCGGCTTCTTGACTCTCACCCATCTCCCAATAACGTGGCGCCTGAATGTGATTTACTAAAGCGCGATAGTGCAGTACTGGTAAGTCAAAGCCGCTGCCATTCCAAGAGACCAGTTGGGGTGTATATTTTTCGATCAAATCAAAAAAGGCTTGCACCAATATCTTTTCATCGTCTTGTGGGGTCCCAAGGGTGCCCACTTTAATTTGAGGTGTACCCTCTTTCGTCGTTCTGCGAATAACACATGAAATAGCAATGATCTTTTGTAAAAAGAGTGGTAAAAATTCACTACCGGTTTTGGCAGCACGCTCTGCCATTGCTGTAGCAGCAACCTGCGCATCACTCATGCTAGCTGGATAATCTTCTAGACGACGAAGACCAGCGACATCTGGAATGGTCTCAATGTCAAAAACAAGCACAGTGGCCATAG
>JABMMT010000023.1 GCA_013205155.1 Betaproteobacteria bacterium
ACACCGGAAAGTGCTTAGGACTAAACATTGGAATCGGTTGCTTTGGAAGGTCTTGTGGTGCGTTCATGATTTTCTTATAAATAAATTAATTCTGTTAACTGTGGCGCGCCAAATTAAATACAGAATTGATTAAAGGGGCTTTGGGTGCAACTTCTTTCTTAGCTGTAACTGCTGGGGCTGTTTTTGTACTCTTGGCAGATTCAAGTTTCATTTTCTTTTGCCGCATATCTTGTATTACGATTCCGCGACCTTCTTGTTGAAGAACGAGATCGCGTAAGGTAACAGAGCTTAAATACTCCACCATCTTGGAATTGAGATTGCTCCATAGATCATGCGTCATACAGCGGCCGTGATTTTCCTCATCGCTGTGACAATTTACCTTACCGCCACATTGCGTAGCATCCAATGGCTCATCAACCGCCACGATAATGTCAGCGACACTAATTTCAGTAGATTGACGAGCAAGGGTATACCCACCGCCAGGTCCACGGGTACTTTCTACGATATTGAAACGGCGTAGCTTTCCAAATAATTGCTCGAGATAGGATAGGGATATCTTCTGCCTTTGGCTGATACCAGCCAAAGTGACAGGACCATGCGTTTCACGCAGGGCTAAATCGATCATTGCGGTTACTGCAAAACGGCCTTTAGTTGTAAGTCTCATATGTCACCTTGGTAATGGATTGTTATGGACAGCACACAGTCGAGCAGGTAATACCCGACCATTCCACTCAACTTTACCATATACCCTACTAATCTGCTCAGGAATTAACCTAAGGTTTGAAGGGGAATCCAAAGGCTTAACCGAGGAAGTCTCTTGATCTAGCGCCAAAGGCCATTTCTTTGACCTTAGTAAGCCGGTCCCGGGTGCTTGCGGCCTTTTCAAACTCTAAATTCTTGGCTTCTGCATTCATTTGCTTCTCAAGTCGCTTGATTTCAGTTGCCAGATCCTTTTCACCCATATCCTCATAGCGGGCCCGTTCCTGCTCCACCTGCATCTCGTGGCGCTTCTCTTTGACGTCATAGACCCCATCAATAATGTCCTTGATCCGCTTTTGCACCCCTTTAGGCTCAATTCCATGCAATTTATTGAAGGCAATTTGCTTCGTTCTGCGCCTCTCGGTCTCTCCCATTGCCCTACGCATAGAGTCTGTAATCTTGTCTGCATAGAGAATTGCCTTACCGCGTACATTTCGGGCAGCACGCCCAATTGTCTGAATCAGGCTTCGTTCAGATCTCAAAAAGCCCTCTTTATCGGCGTCCAAAATGGCTACTAAAGAAACCTCGGGAATATCTAAGCCTTCGCGCAGCAAGTTAATACCCACCAGCACGTCGAAGACCCCTAAACGTAAGTCACGTAAAATTTCTACTCGCTCAACCGTATCAATATCAGAGTGCACATAACGAACCTTCGCTCCATTGTCGGAAAGATAATCTGTTAGCTGTTCGGCCATTCTCTTCGTTAACACGGTCACTAATACACGCTCGCCTACCTTAACTCGCTCATGAATCTGACTTAACAAATCATCAACTTGTGTGCTTGCTGGTAATACTTCAATATCAGGATCAACTAAACCTGTTGGTCTAGCTACCTGCTCCACTACTTGTCCTTGATGAGTACTTTCATAATCAGCAGGTGTCGCAGAAACAAAAATAGTTTGGCGCATCTTGGTTTCAAATTCGGTAAATTTGAGTGGCCGGTTATCCATTGCTGAAGGCAAACGGAACCCAAACTCTACCAAAGTATGTTTACGAGATTTATCGCCGTTATACATTGCATTGAGCTGGCCAATTAAGACATGACTCTCATCTAAAAACATCAACGCATCATTTGGAAGGTAGTCCACTAAGGTCGGCGGGGCCTCGCCTGGCGCAGCGCCAGAGAGGTGTCGTGAGTAGTTTTCAATCCCCTTACAGAAACCCAACTCGTTGAGCATCTCTAAATCAAAACGAGTGCGCTGTTCGAGACGCTGAGCCTCTACGAGCTTGCCATCTTTAACAAACTCATCTAGACGAGTGCGCAACTCCTCTTTGATTGTTTCAATTGCCTTGAGCACCGTTTCTCGTGGAGTGACATAGTGCGAACTAGGATAGACGGTAAAGCGAGGAATCTTTTGTCGAATTTTTCCTGTCAGTGGATCAAAAAATTGCAGGCTCTCAACCACATCATCAAATAATTCAACCCGTACGGCCAACTCATTATGCTCAGCCGGGAAAATATCGATGGTGTCGCCACGTACTCGAAATACCCCACGCTTGAAATCAGTTTCGTTACGGTCATATTGCATGGCGATGAGTCGCATCAAGATGTCGCGCTGACTCATCTTGTCACCTGGTCGCAATGTCATCACCATGCTGTGATAGTCGCCAGGATTACCAATGCCGTAGATTGCCGATACAGTTGCTACGATGATGACATCGCGACGCTCCAGCAAACTCTTCGTTGCTGATAAACGCATCTGTTCAATGTGCTCATTAATGGAAGAATCTTTTTCTATAAATAAGTCACGCTGCGGAACATAAGCTTCTGGTTGGTAATAGTCGTAATAGCTCACGAAATATTCCACTGCATTTTTGGGAAAAAACTCCCGAAATTCGCTATATAACTGGGCCGCCAAAGTCTTATTCGGGGCAAAAATGATGGCTGGTCGGCCCGTTCTGGCAATCACATTAGCCATAGTGAAGGTTTTGCCTGACCCAGTCACTCCTAAAAGTGTTTGAAAGGTTAATCCATCGTCAATCCCCTCAACCAGTGCCTCAATGGCTTGTGGCTGATCGCCTGCTGGGGAGAATGGCTGATAAAGCTGGTAAGGCGAGCTCGGGAAAGTCACAAATTTAGCTGGATCTAAGTCATGGCCAGCCTCCCCTAGAGGGTCAGCCTCTGGGGGTTTTTTAGCAAGCTCAACTTCGGAATTTGGAGCAGTTTTAGGTAACTTAGAAGGCATCTCGGATATCATTTCATCTGTGAGTTTCTTCACAGCGAATTTTGTACAAACAATGATTTTGCCGTTTTTATTTGAAAATAGTTCATTCTTGTTTCAAAACTAGATAACTAATCTGAAATTAACATCAATTACAACTTCAATAACCTCCTACCTCCCTACAAATGACCCTGTTTTCCTCTGTTCAATTAGCCCCTAAAGATCCAATTTTTGGCCTCACAGAAGCCTATGTTGCCGACCAGCGCCCTGATAAAGTGAACTTAGGCGTTGGAGTGTATTACACCAATGAAGGTAAAGTTCCGCTTTTGAAGGCAGTCATTCAGGCGGAAGAAGCTCATGTTGCAAAACATTCGCCCCGAAGCTACATTCCCATAGAGGGTCCGAACCCCTATAACAGTGCAGTCCAAAATCTATTGTTTGGCGCTGACTCAGCCCTCATTAAAGATGGTCGCGTAGTGACTGCTGAGTGTCTAGGTGGCACAGGGGCTTTGCGGGTAGGCGCTGACTTTATTAAACGCCTTAATTTCAATGCACCTTGCGCCATCAGCAATCCAACTTGGGAAAATCACCGAGGCATTTTTGAGTCTGCTGGTTTTGAAGTCATTGAGTACAGCTATTTTGATGGCCAAACCCGCGGTGTTGATTTTGCTGGCATGGTGAAATCCTTGGAGTCTTTCCAAAAGAACACTACAGTCTTGTTGCATGCTTGCTGCCACAACCCGACTGGTGCAGATACTACCGAGGCACAATGGCATCAGGTGATTGATATTTGCAAAACTAAGAGCTTAATTCCCTTCTTGGATATTGCTTACCAAGGTTTTGCAGTAGGAATTGAACAAGATGGCATCGCAGTGCGTCTTTTTGCAGAATCTGGCATGTCTTTCTTTGTTTCTAGCTCATTCTCTAAATCATTTTCGCTATATGGTGAGCGGGTAGGCGCTTTGTCGATCGTGACGCAAAGTAAAGATGAATCTACTCGTGTCATGTCTCAATTAAAACGCATCATTCGTACAAATTATTCCAATCCACCAACCCATGGTGGAGCAATTGTGGCTGCAATTTTAAATACACCAGAGCTACGTACCCTCTGGGAAGATGAGCTCTCGCAGATGCGTGATCGCATTAAGGCAATGCGTCATGGTCTAGTTGAAAAATTAGCCGCTGCTGGAGTGAAACAAGATTTTGCTTTTATTGAACAGCAGCGTGGCATGTTTTCATACTCAGGCTTAACAGCTGAGCAAGTAGAACGCTTACAGAAAGAGGATGGTATTTATGCCCTTTCCACTGGACGCATTTGTGTTGCGGCACTTAATACCAAAAATGTTGATAAGGTAGCCAAAGCAATTGCCCGCGTCTTAGCGTAATAAGCGAATATACTGAATTATCGGAGACGTCATGCTATATCAGTTACACGAATTTCAAAAAGCTTTACTTCAACCCGTGAGTTCATGGGCACGAGCTGCCTCTGAAGCATTTATTAATGCATCAAATCCTGCCTCAATGGTTCCTGGCTCTCAGCGTTTAGCAGCAAGCTATGAATTACTTTATCGCCTAGGAAAAGATTATAGTAAGCCTGAATTTGGAATCCGTGCAGTTCCTGCTCATGGTCGCGAAATCGCGATTCATGAAATCACCACCTTAGCAAAACCATTCTGCAAACTGGTTCGCTTCAAACGCTACTCTGATGATGTTGAAATTATTAAAAAATTAAAGGATGATCCGGTAGTGCTGGTAGTCGCTCCAATGTCTGGCCATCATGCGACTTTATTACGCGATACGGTTCGCACTCTATTACAAGATCACAAGGTTTACATTACCGACTGGATTGATGCCCGTATCGTTCCAATAAAAGATGGTGAATTTAGCCTAGATGACTATGTGCATTACATCCAAGAATTTATCCGCACTATTGGTGCAAAAGATTTACATGTCATTTCTGTATGCCAACCTACTGTTCCTACTTTGGGGGCGATTTCTTTAATGGCTTCAGCTGGTGAAGCTGTTCCTGCATCCATGATTATGATGGGTGGACCGATTGATGCACGCAAGTCGCCAACTGCAGTTAATGACTTGGCAGATCAAAAATCTTATAAGTGGTTTGAAAGTCACGTCATTTATAACGTGCCTCCAAACTATCCTGGAGCTGGTCGCCGAGTCTACCCAGGCTTTTTACAGCACACTGGCTTTCTTGCCATGAATCCACAAAACCATGTGCAATCTCACTGGGATTATTTTCAAAATCTCGTACGGGGGGATGAACAAGATGTTGAAGCTCATATCCGCTTCTATGATGAGTACAACGCTGTACTGGATTTAGATGCTAGGTTCTATTTGGATACTATTAAGACCGTGTTCCAAGACTATGCTCTACCTAATGGCACCTGGAAAGTAGCTGGAGAATTAGTTAAACCACAAGATATTAAAAAAACTGCTCTGCTAACTATTGAAGGCGAGCTCGATGATATCTCTGGTAGTGGTCAGACACGTGCTGCACATGCACTTTGTACCGGTATTGCAAAAGACGATAAAGATCATTATGAAGTTACTGGTGCTGGCCACTATGGCATCTTTGCTGGACGCCGCTGGCGCGAAAAGGTTTATCCAAAAATCTCGGCTTTTATTCGCTCCCATCAGTCCAGTAAAAAACCCTCCGCACGTAATAAAGCTGCATAAATTAGAGGCTCTTATGAGCCTTCAATTTATAGAGAAACTTTTAA
>JABMMT010000260.1 GCA_013205155.1 Betaproteobacteria bacterium
CCTGGAGTTCAAGAGGCATCTCCTGAAATTGTCTATTGGCACTAGAGCAAGCAAGACGTAAGTGATGGTAGATCGGATTAGGAACTAGAACACTTTCATCTGTATTGGTGAGCTGCTGGACGGCTGTATACAGTCCAGAGACAACGCTGGGCAGAATGACAATCCAATCTAGATCTACTTGCCATTGGTATTGTTCTTGTAGGTAGTCCGCGATCATCGCGTTCATTTGATCGGGACTGTGGGTGTAGCCATAAATTCCCTGCCGCACTCTATTGCTTAAGGCTTCAATCACACAAGGCGGAGATTGAAAGTCCATATCAGCTACCCATAAAGGCAGCACCTTTTTACTATCAAATCTATCCCAGCGAATAGAATCCGTTGCTAGTCTATTTGTGGGGGTATCAAAATCAAATGCCATCTTTAGCAAGCCTTAAATGAGATTGATTAAAAAAGTTCGTCAATTTTATGACGAGGGTTTAAGTCTGCTTAGGGCTTATTTACGCTGAAAGCTTGGTAGTTCTCAATTCATCCAGGGTAGTTTGATCTACCAAGAGGCGAACTCCAAGCGAGCCAGTACCTTGTGAAACTGGCGACTTTCTCAGGCTAATCTCTAGGGATTCAATTTCGGGGTATTTTGCACAAGCCTGAACTATTCGTGTCATTAATCTTTCTTGGGTTTCATAATGACCATCGCCAGCTAGCCTTTCAATCTCGATCACTAGGGGATCGTAGTCAAATACATTCTCCATGAGATCTTCTGAAATGAAGACCAGTTTTGGGTCAATCCAAAGTGTTAAATCTAAAAGATGTTGCTTAGGTATGACAGCCCCGGGCCCATAGGTCCCTATTTGTGTCTGAAGCTGAAGATCTTTTAAGTCAATACAAGCATTGGTTTTCATCATATTCATAGGAATGTAGTTTACTTTTATTCATTTTTAATTTGGAGAGCTAATTGATAGCCACTTAACCACGCGCCCTCTACTCTACCGCCATGGAGCCAATCCCCACAAAGTCCGAGTTTTAAGTGTTGATAAGCTCTAAAACCAGGTTTTGCATCTATAGATCCACTGGCATAGCGCCAGCGATGTAAAAAGATTTGGGCATTCTGACAATCTAAGCCTAGTCTTTTTGCGCACTCTAAAAGACGCTTTCCAGCTTCTTCTTTTTCAAGCTCAATCGATTGTTGGCTCCACTGGGGATTAGCATGTATTGTCCAGGTTTCTAGACCTTGCCGAGCTGGTTTCGAATTATTTCTGCAAATCCACCCAATGATTTCATCATTAATGAAGGCGGCATCAAAGGGCATATTTAATTTTTCTGCAAAGGACGCTATTACCGTCCAGCAGCCCATCATCTTAAATTGAGCATCCGCCTTTTCAACGGACTTATCGACTAAATTTGAGAGGGTAAAAGTTTGTACTGCAGGTAGCGCCAATACCAGCCAATCAAACTGTTGGTTAATATTGCCAGATTCCAAGCTATGAATAACCCATTGACCATCTTGGCGATCAATCTGATCAATAGTTTGATTAAAGTGCATCGGTAAGTTCTCAGCCAAATACTTACCTGGAGAATTCATGGCGGGAATGCCTACATAGCGCTTCTCAGTTGAAGCTCTTTCATGCCATTGCCCATTCTCAAAGACTTTTATATGTGGATGCCATGCTGCTGATATGCCAGCATTGATCCAGTTATTGAGCTCTTCAATAAATAGAGGATCCCTTGCGGTAAAGTATTGAGCACCATGATCGGCTGTCCAGTCCTTGCCATTGCGAGTACTCATTCGACCACTAGGTCCACGACTTTTTTCAAACACTTGGACTTTAAAGCCTTGTGCTTGTAATTTGGTGGCACAACTAAGGCCTGATAAGCCTGCGCCAATAATGGCTATAGTCTTTTGAGGGCTAGAATGAGTCATTTTTTTAGAGTGATTTTTCTAAACGTCAAATTAATACGAGGATTAATCACTGTTTTTGTTTTCAGTAGAGTATGTTGCCAAAACTGTTGAGTTGGGCTATGCATTATTAAGACGCTACCATTTTCTAAATAAAGAGGAATAGTCGTTTTATCTACTTTATGGCGAAAGGCAAACTTACGCTGTGCACCAAGACTAAGGGATGCAATTGGGGAGTTGGCATCGAGCTCTTTTTCGTCATCACTATGCCAACCCATGCCATCATTCCCATCATGATAGAAGTTGAGTAGACAGGAATTAAATTCAGATTGAGTAAGTTTCTCTAGTTGGGTCTTTATTGACAGAAGTTCTGGTGTCCATGCTTGCGGACTTTTTTTGACTCCAGAATAGGTATAGGTGCATTCTGGATCTCCAGTCCAAGCTACTTTGCGACGAGTTGTCACTAACTTCCCAAACATCATGACTTGGTCTGCCTCCCATCGAAGTGACTTCTGAAGCTGGTTAAATAGGCTAACACTCTCTTCTGCACACATAAATTCTGGAAGGTATTGAGCTGATCCATCGATGGGCAATAGATTTAGCCTGTATTGGCTCTTGATTCCAAATAAGGAGCTTTGATTCATCGGGGGCAGGGTGTAAGTGCTAAATAAATGAAAACTCCAGAATAGCTTGAATGGATATTTATTTTGCGGCAGGATTACGTTTTGGACATCAAAATACTACAGGAGGTCCATCTCTCCCTACCGTTTCCCAAATCGTATTGCGAATGAGCGCATCCAGTATGGCTTTAATGCATCATGGGATTTCTTAAATCGTCATCTTCAATAATTTCCGTAATCAAATCAAGCCTGATTCTGGGATTGGTTTGTGCTAGCAAATGATTCTTTTGGGCTAATGAGATTGGTAAAAGCTCTGCAAGGCGGTTAGAGACCCAACCACAATCATCGACCTTATATGGTTTTTTAAACGGAGCATCACCTAAAAGATTTTCACTTTGGATAACCGAAATGATTTCATCTAGTAATTTGGCTACTTTGTGATGCTCTTGAGGAATTGAGGTGAGAGGGTCATTATCTAAAAGCGTCACCTCGCCAATCCAAAGTCCACTGGCTTCTTGTTTGCAATTCAGTAGCTTGAAGCGCTGCGTGCCAAACGACTTAGTCATGTAAAGAGCGGGCTGGATAGGGTCAAAGTCCTCAATTTGGGCCAGAGTACCAATATTAGAAAAGGATAGGGATAAATCCTCTTCACCGACATCTTGGTTTTTGATGATGCTCACAACACCAAATTCTGTCTTTTCTCGTAGACATTGCTTAATCATATCGAGATAGCGAGCCTCAAAAATCTTGAGAGCAATCACGCCATCTGGAAAGAGTACGGTGCCCAGTGGAAATAAGGGTATTTTGCGGTAGGAGAAGGTGGAATCAGTCATTCTTTTAATGTAATGGATTTATCCCATCTTTGCTGATCCCCAATAAGAGCTAAATGCCCCCACTATTTTTTGAACTCAGCACCAAACCACGTTTACGTTTACATTTAATGATCAATACTAGGAGATACAAATGATTCAAAAACTACGCATTAAGCTCGCCCGCTGGATTTTGGGTAAGCATTGCCCATGTTATCAAATGGGTTATCACAATATGGTCGACTTCCAACAAAGAAGTGCTGACCAGTTGGCAAAGGCCCAAGAGCGCAATAAGATTTAATAACTCCTCAGTTTTTCTGGGTGTTCAATATAGGTATGGGTGATTGGAAAAAGGGAGAAAATTGCGCTTTCACACCAGAGTAATGATGGCGCTAGCTATCAAATAGACAAGTAAGCGCAGTAAACGAAAGATCTAGAGATATTGAGATCTGAGGGCTTCAACCATGGGGTAAAAAGGGTTAATTAATGCGCTGCAGCACAAAGTTTAAATCAGTTTCATACTAGTCTCAATCTAACTTTTATACCGAAAACATTATGGAAGTAACTAAAGCAGTCAAGGTAGGACTGGACACTCTGGTTGATATTGCAAGTCATTCAACGAATGGTCAGTTTGTACCCGTACCGGAAATAGCCCAAAGGCTAGACATGTCGATTAGTCGCATTGAACTCTTATTGCGACCTTTGCGGGAATCAGGGCTAGTCATCGGGCTTAAAGGGCGAAATGGCGGCTATCAACTTTCAAAAGATCCTCGAGTTATTACGATTAAAGACATTGTTTTGGCGATGAATAGAATTAAAAAGAGAAAAGTTGAAGTATCAGATATTGCAAAAGATCTCTATCAGTCATTAGAGGCTTACATGATGAATTGTATTTCGAATGTTACTTTGGCTTCTGCTATCAAAGATTACATTCCGCGCTTTAGTGAAGTACAGGTTGCGCCTGAAAGAAAGCCATATTTTGCAACAGAGCCAAAAGCTAAAACTCCGCAAGAAAAAAAACCTAAAGTAGAAAGCCAAAAAGTGGCCAATACCCCATTTAAAAAGGTTGAAGAATTCCCTCGCGGTCCAAACTCTATTTTTAGCTTTGCTGAATATCTCAATAAAAACTCACCAGCAAGCTAATTTTTAAAGATACTTGGCATGGACATGAAGCAGGCCTCATATCCTAATCTAGCCTTTGTTGATATTGAAACCACGGGGTCACATTTTGATCGTGACCGGATTACTGAGATTGGCATTAAGACGTTTGCTAATGGTGAAGTCAGTTTATGGGAAAGGTTAATCAACCCACAAACCTTTATTCCTCAAAACATCCAAAGACTGACTGGCATATCGCCAGAGATGGTTGAGAATCAGCCAAGCTTTGATGAAGTGGCGAAAGAGTTAAAGCAAGAGCTTGAGGGCAAAATATTCATTGCTCACAATGCTAGATTTGACTATGGCTTTATCAAGGCTTCTTTTAAGAGAATCGGGATTGACTTTAAGCCAAAAGTTTTATGTACCGTAAAGCTTTCAAGATTACTCTTCCCCAATCAGCCTCGCCATAATCTGGACACCATTATTAACGCCCATCATCTGAAGGTTAGTGCCCGTCATCGCGCACTGGGTGATGCAGATTTATTATTGCAGTTTTGGCAAGTGTGTGAATCGAAGTTCGGGAAAGAAAAACTCAATGAGGTGATCAATCAACTCGTTGGCAATCCTAGTCTGCCGCCAAATATAGACAAGGAGATAATAGACTCAATTCCTGAAGGCCCTGGCTGCTATATCTTTTATGGAGAGAACAAGGCTCCACTGTATATCGGTAAAAGTATTTCTTTACGCAGTAGGGTCATGGGACACTTTCAAGGCGCCTTAACAAAGCGCAAAGAAATGAAGCTTTCTTTGCAAATTCGCGATATTGATTGGATCGAAACTAGCGGAGAGCTTGGCGCCCTGTTACTAGAATCTAGATTAATTAAAGAGCGTATGCCTAGTATGAACATTAAACTTCGCCGATCGAAAGATCTTTGTGGCTGGAGTTTAGTAGAAAATGATGTTGGAGTACTTACTCCGGCGCTAGTAACACATTATCAACTGGCGCCTGGCTTACAAGATAACTTATATGGTTTGTTTTATAGCAAACGAGAGGCACACTCTTATTTAAAAGCAATAGCTAAAAAGCATCATCTTTGTGAAGCACTGCTTGGATTAGAGAAGAGGGTTGAAGGTAAATCTTGCTTTGGATATCAAGTAAAGCAATGTGGTGGCGCATGTCTGAATCTCACCCCGATTGCCTTGCATAACTTACAATTGAAAACAGTATTAGACCTTTTTAAGGTAAAGGTATGGCCTTATAACGGGCCTATCGCAATTAAAGAAGGTGGCGAGATGATCGTGATTGATAGATGGTGCTATCTTGGTACCGCCATCAATGAAGACGAACTATACGAATTGGCGGAAGCTGGAGAGGCTGAATTTGATCTCGATATTTATAAAATATTGAAAAAGTCACTATCAGGACCTTATAAAAAACAGGTGATCGAGCTCCCGGTTTGCTCACTCTAAACTTACAGAATTT
This sequence comes from Betaproteobacteria bacterium, assembly GCA_013205155.1. Classification (GTDB taxonomy): domain Bacteria; phylum Pseudomonadota; class Gammaproteobacteria; order Burkholderiales; family Burkholderiaceae; genus Polynucleobacter. The sequence continues at coordinate 5,905 of JABMMT010000260.1, forward strand.
TTAGAAAAATTAGCATCAAGTACGAGTTTAGTAAATAAGTCATAAACTGACATAGTGCCAAGATTCTCATTAAATACACTTTCCGAATCGGATATATCTCGCCTGATTGAAATGGCCTGGGAGGATCGCACTCCATTTGACGCAATTGAAAAATCGTTTGGTCTATCTGAGGCTCAAGTGATTCAGTTAATGCGCCATGAGCTCAAGCGAGGCTCATTTGAGTTATGGCGAAAGCGGGTTACTGGGAGGGCAACTAAGCATGTTGCTCTTCGCAGTAAGTTAATTGATCGTGCCTATTGCCCAACCCAGTATAAAAATAAATGAATGCTCCTAAAAGCTTAGTACTGATTCTTGGAGATCAGTTAGATTTAAATGGGGCTGCTCTCAGATCTTTTAATTTGAAGACTGATGAGATCGTCATGATTGAGTCAATTCCTGAGGCTCAATATGTTTGGTCCCATAAAGCAAAGATTGCCCTGTTTTTATCGGCGATGAGACACTTTGCGATTCAGCTAAAGGAACTCAATTACCCACTGACTTACATTCAAAATTCACCGCTATCAATAATGGAGACCTTAAAAGAAAAAATAATCCAAGAGCAGATTACCAATCTTATCTGTGTTGAGCCAGGCGAATGGCGTTTAAAGCAGCAGATAGAAGAATTAGCAAGAGAATTATCGATCACATTAGAGATGCGTGAAGACGATCATTTCTATTGCTCCCATCAAGAGTTTATTGCTTGGAGCGCTGGTAAAAAAGAGTTGAGGCTGGAATACTTTTATCGCTTGATGCGTAAGACCCATAACATTTTGGTTGATAGAGAAGGGAATCCAGAAGGAGGTCAATGGAACTTTGATAAAGATAATCGAAAGCCTTATTCTAAAAAGGGTCCTGGGATCATTGAGGCTCCCATCTTCTTTGAACCAGATAAGGTTACCAAAGAGGTTCTTAAATTTGTTAGTACGACTTATTCAAGTCATCCAGGAGCGCTAGAAGATTTTCGTTGGCCAGTCACCCGTGCACAAGCTCTAGAGGCTCTTGATTATTTTGTGGAATTCCGTTTAAGAAATTTTGGGGTATTTGAGGATGCGATGTGGACTGATACTCCGTTTGGCTGGCATTCGATTTTATCAAGCTCACTGAATCTGAAATTACTCAATCCACGAGAAGTCATTGCCGCTGTGTTACAAGCTTGGAAAAAACACTCTTTAGATCTCTCTACAGTCGAAGGATTTATTCGGCAAATTTTAGGTTGGCGAGAATTTGTACGAGGCATGTATTACCTGGATATGCCCAAGATGGCTCAAGATAATTATTATGATCATCAAAGCCCTCTACCCAAATGGTATTGGACAGGTCAAACTAATATGGCCTGCATGAAAGATGCAATCGGACAGACGCTTCAGTATGGCTATGCTCACCATATTCAACGCCTGATGGTCACTGGCAACTTTGCCCTACTAGCGGAGATCTTACCCTCAGAGGTATGTGACTGGTATTTGGCAATCTATGTTGATGCAATTGAGTGGGTAGAGCTTCCAAATACTGCAGGCATGGCTTTATTCGCAAATGGTGGGCGCTTTACTAGTAAACCTTATATTGCAAGTGGTGCCTATATCAAGCGTATGAGTAATTATTGTGGCTCTTGCAAGTACAAGCCAGAAGTTCGCTTTGGAGAGAATGCTTGTCCTGTCACTACCCTATATTGGCATTTCTTAATCAAACATCGAAATCAATTTGAATCTAGTCCGCGAACAAGGTTGATGACGGCAAACCTGAAGAGAATTAGCGATGAAGATCAGAAGTCGATCCAAAAGCATGCAGGCTATCTATTAAATCATTTAAATGATCTCTAGAGCTTGATATGAATACCTCTTTTAAAGGTAATAAAAGTTATCTGCCTAGTAAAATCTGTATCGTCTGCAAAAAAGAAATGACTTGGAGAAAGTCATGGGCCAAAAATTGGGAAACTGTTAAATATTGCTCAGATGCTTGCAGGAAAAAGGGCGCCTAAGGCATAGATCTAAATCATTTTTTAGCTTTTACCAGGGCAATTTTTCTCCTGAGTAAGAAATAAAACTGCCTGAATCCTCTTTCTTTAGATTTGCAATGGCTTGCAACATATCTTCTGCTGCATCGTTTGCGGGTCTTCCAATTTGCTCGCCACGAAAAGGTTTTGAGAGTTTTGAGTTGACGGTACCTGGATGCATTGCAATTAAGACAGTATTTGGTTTGGTGCGAGCCCATTCAATCGATGCTGTTTTGATCAGCATATTGAGAGCAGCCTTAGAAGCACGATAGCTGTACCAGCCACCAAGGCGGTTATCTTCAATGCTACCGACTTTGGCAGAGAGATTTACCATGATGCTACTTTGGGGATCCAGTAATTTAGAGAAGTGGCGTAGGGTGAGCGCTGGACCAATAGCGTTGATCTTGATGAGCTCTGTCAGTTGTTCAGCATTGATATCATCAAGTTTCTTTTCAGGCATCCAGTCGTTTGTGTGTAAAACTCCGATCGTATTAATAATCAGTTGAAAAGGCGCACCTAGTGCAAGAGCATCTGCACAGGACTCAATAGAATCTAGATGATGGTAATCAATGGGAAATTCTGAATGCCGATGAATTCCTACAACATCAGAGCATAAG
>JABMMT010000261.1 GCA_013205155.1 Betaproteobacteria bacterium
ATCTTTAACTACTCTAGAACGAAATAAAAGCCCCGAACCAGCGGGGCTTTTATTTGATACGACAGTACTATTTATTTCTTCTTGGCGACTTTGTTCTTAGGCTGTGCTGATTTCACCACAGTATCCGTAGCGCTAGATAAATTACTTTGTGCAACTTCTACTGCATGTCTCACTGCCTTTTGACTGGTTTCATAAACATTACCAGCAGAAGCGATAGCATGCTTCATCGCTTGAACAGCAGCATCAGATCCCGCAGGAGCATCCTTGGTCCAATCTACAACCAAGGCATTCATTTTCTTTTGGCCATCTTGAAATTCTTTTTCGGCAGATTGCGTAAAACTTGCTTGTGTTTCATGCGCTAATTCATACAAATGACGGCTATAAGCCATAATTTTTTCTGCCATGGGCTTAACTGCTTCTGCTTGATGGGCGAGGAGTTGCTGAATATCTTTCACCTCTAAAGCCTTCTTGGCGCTATTCATGCTAACGCTCAGACTTTGCTTCGCAATCTGTATATTCAGTTCAACTAATTTCTCAATACTTTGAAGTGCTTGATTTGTGAGGCCGCTCAAGGTTTCTAAATTCGCTTTCTGTGCAGCTGCGATTTGTTCTGGCGTTAAATTCATGTCAACCCCTTTTGATTGGACTTCTCATTTCTTTGTACTCTGACTATGTCAGTAAGTAAATCAGTCACCGCCAATTGTAAAACAATGATATTGCGATGCAGCAAAATATGAGCCCTCAGAAGGATGCAACTCTTTAAACAGTGCAAAACTTAAATAAGCCTAAAATTGATGATTAGATGAAAAAATCTCAATCATTTCAGTAAGTTATCCATGAAGCTTGGTTTAGAACTTGCTATCGCCACTATATTTGTCATCATTTGGAGCACTGGCTTTGTTATTGCAAGGCTTGCAATGCCTTATGTAGAGCCAGCAACCTTCTTATTTTGGCGTTGCATGGGTGTTCTCGCAGCCATGGGGGCACTCAGCCTGTTCTGGCGTATTACGTGGCCAAGTTGGTCGCAAATCAAGCATATTGCGGTTGCTGGCACATTACTGCAGTTTGGCTACTTATTAGGCGTTTACTTTGCTATTCATTTAGGTATGGGAGCAGGTTTAGCAGCCATTATTGTTGGTCTGCAACCCATTTTGACTGCTTGGTTTGCTGCATGGATATCAGAACAAGTTTTGCCACGTCAGTGGATTGGTTTAGGCTTTGGCTTTGTAGGGGTTGCTTTAGTGGTGCTAGAAAAAATTACTTTCGTCCACATTCCATTTGTGAGCTATGTGTTGGCTTTTATCGCATTACTCTCGATTACTTTTGGAACTCTATATCAAAAAAAGTATTGTCCTGTATTTGATCTGCGGGCAGGCTCCTCAATTCAGTTTGGTGTTTCAGCAGTTCTTTGCTTCATTTTCATGTATTTATTTGAGACAGGTGTAATGGTTTGGAACACATCAGTGATTGGTGCCTTGTTATGGGCAATATTCCCTTTATCCATTGGCTCAATTAGCTTACTATTTATGATGATACGTAAGGGGGCTGCCACCAAGGTAACCAGCTTTCTCTATTTGGTTCCACCAACAACGGCAATCATGGCATGGATGCTATTTGATGAACCTTTTACAGCATTAATGGCTATTGGATTAGGTTTGACAATGACAGGTGTCGTTTTAGTCAATATGGGACAGAAAAATGCTATTGCGACAATTGCAGAGTAGGCATAGGTCTAATGTCCAAGATAGGACGAATAAATCGTACTCTTTTTTAAAAATTAATTATCATTCCATATATTGAAATTTTTCAAAGGTATTCCGGGATGCATGTGAACCGACTTTTGCCCTTTGTGTTGGCAGTCATATTTACTTTTGGCCTCCCAGTACATTCTTCTGCATTTGCTGCTAGCAAAGATAAAGAAAAGCAGAGCAAAAGAACTAAAGTCGTTATTAAATCGAACAAAAACCCCAAATCAGTTCGCGTTACCGTTACTCGTTCAAATGAGCCTGCTGCTCCTGCAAGGCCATCACTTGCCTCAGCATTGGGGATGCGCGGTCAACATGATGAACTCAATCTGAAGTCAAGCGTTGCGATGGTTGTAAACCAAGATACCAAAGAGGTTTACTTTGAAAAGAATTCTTCTGTTAGCTTGCCGATTGCCTCGATTACTAAGCTGATGACGGCGATGGTTGTTTTAGATTCTAAATTGCCTTTAGATGAGTCATTGGTCATTAATGCGGATGATGTCAATAGTTATCGCAGCTCTCGCCTTGCTGGTGGTACTGTCTTAACACGCGAAGAGGCGCTGCTGCTATCTTTAATGTCCTCTGAAAACCGTGCTGCATATACCTTAGGACGTAACTATCCTGGTGGAATGAAGGCTTTTATTAACGCCATGAACCGTAAAGCAAGTGAATTGGGAATGGATCATTCACGATTTACAGATCCAACAGGCCTCATGAGTGAAAACGTCGCCTCAGCCGAAGATCTCACTCGCCTACTGAATGCAGCGTATCAATACAAAATGATTCGAGAGTTCTCTACCTGGCCAGATCTCACCATGATGATCGCAAAGCGACCACAAAAATTCTTGAATACCAATCGTTTGGTACGAGCAGGGGATATGAATATTGGCTTACAAAAGACGGGTTTTATCAATGCTGCCGGTAAATGTCTTGTAATGCAGGCAAGAGTGAATAACACTCCATTGCTATTGGTGTTCTTGGACTCTGTTGGTACGCAATCTCGATTTGCTGATGCAGTGCGGGTGCGTGATTGGTATGAGCGTATGCCTGAAGGAACACAAGCTATCCGTCGCTTAATGTAAGGCTATGCAGTTCATTAACCAGCCTGAGTGCTGGTAATCGATTCGTTAGTTTTGGGTTTATAGCCCATCCCCTTGGAGATTTGGAGCGCGGTTTCTTGTAGGGCCTTTAACCAATCTGCCTGCATACGGTCCGTTGGAGAGCTTAATGAAAGGCCGGCAACTAATTTTCCACTGTCATCTAAGATGGCTGCAGCAAAACAGCTAACGCCAAGCTCTAATTCTTCATCATCGCGGGAGTTACCTACTTTTCTGACTTGATTTAGCTCTGCCTCGAGCTTATGCAAGTCTGTGATGCTATTTTTGGTATGTCCTGATAAGCCGGTACGGGTGACATAGGCTCGCACTTGATTTGTATCATCGCTCGCTAAAAAAAGCTTGCCTACTGAAGTGAGATGTAAGGGCGCTCGACCGCCAATAGCCCGCACCACCTGCATACCTGAGCGTTCGCTATAAGCACGATCAATATAAACAATTTCATCCCCTTGACGTACCGATAAATTAACCGTTTCTCCAGTTAATTTATGTAGCGTCCGCATCGGTACCTGGGCTGCTTCCCGAACAGATAAACGCGCCTTGACAAGGTTACCTAACTCTAGGAGCTTGAGGCCAAGTCGATAGGTACCGCCATCACCTCGCTCAACTAATCGGCAGGCCACCATATCGTTGAGGATGCGATGGGCTGTGGAGGGGTGTAGGCCAGTTTGGCCTGCCATCAGCTTGAGACTGCTTGACTCTTCTTGTTCAGCGAGCGCATCGAGTAAATTCATCATGCGCTCAACTACCTGAATAGCTGTTTTACCAACTTCACCAGTATTTTTTGGGGGTTTTACGATCTTGCTCGGGCTCATAAGCTAATTGTAGCGACTTCATAGTAGATTGCATATTATGAAATGGGATTCTACAAAAATCTTCGATCCACCCACAAAAAGTGCCTTAGAGCCCTAGCGACGAAGGGCCTGAGCACACTCGCTAACCAGCGCTGGGCCTTTATAAATGAGGCCGCTATAGAGTTGAACCAAACTTGCCCCTGCCATGACTTTTTCACGGGAATCGGCTCCAGAAAGGATTCCGCCAACTCCGATGATGGGGAGTGCATCACCCAGTCTTGCCTTCAATATCTTAATGATCTTGCTAGAGGCTGCACCAAGTGGGGCGCCTGAGAGGCCGCCTGCCTCGTTACTGTGTTCCATGCCTTGTACTGTTTCGCGTGAGATGGTGGTATTGGTTGCAATGACAGCATCTATCCCGAACTCCAATAAAAGATCAGCGATGAGATGAAGATCTTCTTGATCTAAATCGGGAGCAATTTTGAGGAAGAGCGGTTTATAAACACCATATTGATCGCTTAATTTTTTACGTTCTTCGCTCAGGTCATGCAGTAAAGAGCGTAACATTTCTTCGCTTTGTAAGGAGCGAAGATGTTGAGTATTCGGGGAGGAGATGTTGACGGTGATGTAAGCAGCAATCTCATAGACAGCAGCCATCGCAAAAATATAATCTTGTGACGCTTGATCAATCGGAGTACTCGCATTCTTACCGATGTTAAGACCTATTACACCACCATTTTGCCAATATTGGGACTTGCGTACCCGAGCAACGCAGGCATCTACACCATCATTATTAAATCCCATACGATTGATCAGACCCTGTGCTTGGGGTAGGCGAAACATACGAGGCTTTGGATTGCCAGCTTGAGCACGCGGGGTAACAGTACCTATCTCCAGAAAACCAAAACCTAAGGCGGCCAAGGAATCAATATGCTTTCCATCTTTATCAAGCCCAGCAGCCAGCCCAACAGGATTAGGAAATTGAATTCCACAGAGTGTATGAGGATCTGCAATCGGTTTGGTGACAATGTATTGCAGCATCCCCCAGCGCTGAGCCCGATCTAGATTGCTGAGTGTAAGGTTATGGGCTTGTTCAGGATCTAGATAAAAGAGCCAAGGACGCAAAAGGGGATAAGGATCAATCATGGGTGGATATTATGAACCAGGCATTAATTGCCAATGGTCATCAATCAATCCTTCCATGGGTTGATACTTCACTTTATAGGACATTTTTTGGCTATCTTTGATGTAATAACCAAGATAGAGATAAGGTAAATTGAGCTCTACACATTGTGCTATTTGCCAAAGAATACAGTAGCTACCATAACTAGTATTGTCTACGGTGGTGTCAAAGAAGGTGTAAACCGAAGAGATGCCTTGTTCCAAGATATCGATCATGCTTACCATCCTTAGACGTCCAGGATGGGGGTCATGGGGGCCATCTCTGTATTCTACGATGCGAGAATTGACGCGACTTTGGAGTAGGAACTGCATGTATTGATCC
>JABMMT010000024.1 GCA_013205155.1 Betaproteobacteria bacterium
ATGGGAGCCTGAGGACACAATCCCCTATGAGTGCGATGGGTTAGCAGCTTATCGCCGTATGCCTCTAGCAGTAGCTTTGCCTGAAACAGAAGAGCAAGTTACCCAAGTTCTAAGGATTTGCTTTGATATGCAAATTCCAGTAGTGCCCCGCGGGGCAGGAACTGGTCTTTCTGGTGGCGCAATGCCGATTTCTCAAGGCTTAGTCCTCTCTTTAGCCAAACTCAAGAAAATTATCAGTATTGATCCATTTAGCCGGACTGCAGTAGTGCAGCCTGGCGTTCGTAATCTTGCCATCTCAGAGGCGGTTGCCCATCTTGGTCTTTATTACGCGCCCGATCCGTCTTCACAAATTGCTTGCTCCATTGGTGGCAATGTCAATGAAAATTCTGGTGGTGTTCATTGCCTTAAATATGGCTTGACCTTACATAACGTTTTACGTATTCGTGGTGTTTTGATGAGTGGTGAAATAGTTGAATTTGGTAGCTTAGCTCCTGACTCTCCCGGATTAGATTTGCTTGCCATTGTGATGGGTAGCGAAGGGATGTTGGCAGTAGTAACTGAAGTGACCGTTAAATTGGTTGCCAAACCAAAGTTAGCGCGGGTGATTATGGCTAGTTTTGATGACATCGAAAAAGGTGGCAATGCCGTAGCTGCCATCATCGCTGCCGGCATCATTCCTGCTGGATTAGAAATGATGGATAGGGCGACAACTCGCGCAGTAGAAGAGTTCGTTCATGCTGGATATGATCTTGAAGCAGAGGCCATTTTGCTTTGCGAGTCCGACGGCACTTTTGAAGAAGTGGCTGAAGAGATTGCACGTATGACCAAGGTCTTGGAAGAATCTGGCGCCAGCGGTATCAAGATCTCTCAAGACGAATCTGAACGCCTCAAGTTTTGGAGCGGTCGTAAAAACGCATTCCCTGCTGCAGGTCGAATCGCAGCTGACTATTACTGTATGGATGGCACTATTCCTCGCAGACATATTGCTACTCTATTAAAGCGTATCCGAGGTATGGAGACTAAATATGGCTTGGGTTGCTTAAATGTTTTTCATGCAGGTGATGGCAATATGCATCCTCTTATTTTATTTAATGGTGCAGATCAGGATGAATGGCACCGCGCCGAGGAATTTGGTACTGAAATCTTAGAGGCCTGCGTTGAACTTGGTGGAACTATTACCGGAGAACATGGTGTTGGTATCGAAAAGATTAATTCCATGTGTATTCAATTTGGCGAAGGTGAACGAGAGTCCTTCTGGGGCGTAAAGAGTGCCTTTGATCCAAAAAAATTACTCAATCCAGATAAAGGGATTCCCACTTTAAGTCGCTGTGCAGAGTATGGGCGCATGCGCATCAGTGGTGGCAAGCTACCTCACCCTGAATTAGAGCGCTTCTAATGACAGGCACTAGTATGAATCTGGCAATAAAAGACTTTCAGGAACAAATTCTGAATGCTGCCAATCATCAGTCTGTACTCTCTATTGAAGGCAGTGGAAGCAAATCTTGGTATGGCAATACCAACACTCATTCTAAGTTAGACGCCCGCACTTATTCTGGAATTTTGGAATATCAACCAGAAGAATTGGTGATTACTGCTTGCGCAGGTACCCCACTCAAAGAAATCGAAGTAGCTCTGAAAGAAAAAAATCAAGTGCTCGCATTTGAACCCCCGCACTTTGGCGAACACGCTACATTTGGTGGTGCGATTGCTGCAGGTCTGGCCGGTCCAGGCCGCATCAGTGCAGGTAATTTTAGAGATTTCGTTTTAGGTGCCCGCATCATGGATGGCAGGGCGCAGGATCTGAGCTATGGCGGCAAAGTGATGAAGAACGTAGCGGGATACGATGTTTCTCGATTACTGCCTGGATCTATGGGCACGCTTGGGCTTTTACTGGAGGCATCAGTCAAAGTATTACCAAAGCCCGCAGCAAGCGCCACTTTGAGCGCTCAGATTTCTCAAGCTCAAGCACTCAAGCTATTAAACCAATGGGCTGGTCAACCCTTACCTTTATCAGCAAGCTGCTGGATTGGTGATAACAAGGGTGGTGATGGTGAATTAACGATTCGTCTTGCAGGTGCTGCTGCTGCAGTGAAAGCCGCAATTCCTGTAATGAGCTCTTTAATCCATACCATTGAAGTTGATCCTCAGATTGCTGACGTATTTTGGAAAGATTTACGTGAACAACAATTAGGCGCCTTTACTGATCTTGCTTCTGATCAAACACTTTATCGCTTGGCACTACCCGCTGCATGCGGTCCGTTAAATATTCCTAATGCAACAAATGAGATTGTTTTGGAATGGCATGGCCAACAGCGTTGGATTAAAGCTGCTGGTGATGAAGTGACTTTTTCAGCCATTAAGCAACTTGCAAGCGCACATGGTGGTCACGCGACCCGTTTTAAACAAGGCATTGAAGTTGACCCATCTTTGCAGCGCTTTACATTACTCAGTGAGCAAGCGCACTCTAAAGCACTTGAAACTGTCCAAACTCGCCTTAGGGCAGCCTTTGATCCAGGCGGCGTATTTGCCACCTCACGCCTTCCTTAAGTTCTGGTATGCACACTCAACTCGCCCCTCAATTTGAAAATACACCGGAAGGTATTGAAGCGGCCCGTATTTTAGGTAAATGTGTTCACTGCGGGTTTTGTACGGCAACCTGTCCAACATATCAAGTGCTGGGTGATGAGTTAGATGGTCCTCGTGGTCGCATTTATCTCATCAAACAAATTGCCGAAGGCCAAGCCCCTACAGAAAAAACCCGTTTGCATTTAGACCGCTGTCTCAGCTGCCGAAACTGCGAAAGCACATGCCCAAGCGGCGTGGAATATGGCAAATTAATTGATATTGGCCGTCAATGGGCGGAAGAAAATACACCCGAGCGTCCACTGAGTCAGCGTCTCACTCGTTGGGCCCTAAAAGAAGGATTGACAAAACCTGCCCTATTTAATTCTGCGATGGCATTAGGTCGCTTAGCTCGCCCACTCATGCCAAGCAGTATCCGGCGTAAGATTCCACAAATCAAAAATCAGGCGCTTGCTAGCTCTACAAATCCGTACGCCAGACCAAGCAACACTCATGCTCGTAAGATGCTTATCCTTGAAGGCTGTGTACAGCCAGGGATGCTACCCAATATCAATTCTGCAACTGCACGGGTCCTCGATGCATTAAAAATTCAACTCATTTCTGCACCAAATGCAACTTGCTGTGGGGCATTGCGTCACCACCTCAATGATCAAGCGGGCGGTCTTGATAATGCCAAACAAAATATTGATGCCTGGTGGCCCGTAGTTGAACAAGGGGTTGAGGCCATTGTGATGACGGCTTCAGGGTGTGGTGTGATGGTCAAAGATTACGCTCACCTACTAGCGAGCGATCCTCAATATGCAGCTAAAGCTAAAAAGATTTCTGAGTTGACGAAAGATATTTCAGAGATATTGCCAAACCTACAAGATGAACTGGTGCAACTCATTGGGACAGACCCTAAACCAGGTGTGGTTTATCACCCTCCTTGTACATTGCAACATGGTCAACAGATTCGGGGCAAAGTAGAGGGCTTACTCAGCAGCATTGGTATCGGCGTTCGGCTCTGCGCAGACAGTCATCTATGCTGTGGCTCTGCTGGTACCTACTCCGTTACGCAACCAGAGCTCTCAGAACAATTGCGTAAGAACAAATTAGCGCATCTTCACACGGCCTGCGAAGAATTTGATGCTGATGTCATCGTCTCAGGAAACGTTGGTTGTATTGCCCACCTTCAGCAAGATGACAAACCAGTAGTCCATTGGATTGAAATCGTAGATCAACTATTAAGCCAACAAGCTCAGGCTAGATGAGCTCTATCATCACCAAACTCATGCAAGTGAGACAGCGGCTTGAGCTCGCTGCATTAGCTGCAAAGCGTGAGCCAGAAGATATTACCCTCCTAGCAGTCAGCAAAACCTTTCCTGCAAGCGCTATTGAAGAGGCAATGCATGCTGGTCAATCTGCTTTTGGCGAAAACTATGTTCAAGAGGGTGTTGAGAAAATCCAACAACTTGCCAAGTTACGCCCTTGGCTTGAATGGCACTTTATAGGCCCACTACAAAGCAATAAAACCAGAGACATAGCTGAGCATTTTGATTGGGTTCATAGCATAGATCGCCTCAAAATTGCCGAACGTCTCTCGACTCAACGTGGAGAATTCCCGAACCTTGGTGATTTACAGCTTTGCATACAAGTAAACGTTAGCGAAGAGGATAGTAAAAGTGGTATTCCTTTAGATGAAGCGCAAGCTCTATGTCATGCAGTCTCTCAGCTACCCAACATCGTACTCAGAGGCTTAATGGCCATCCCAGCCCCGAATGCCGACCCTCTTTTACAGCGTGAATCTTTTGCGGCTGTACGCGAATGCTTTATCGGTATTTTGGCTGCGAATGCATCTGAGCGTGG
>JABMMT010000262.1 GCA_013205155.1 Betaproteobacteria bacterium
GCCTACGATAAAAAGTGCCGATCATTGGACTAGTAATAAGACGCTCAGATGCAGAAAGTGCAGATCGAACTGGAGTGCTTGCTGCAGCGGGAGCGCTCTGGGAAATTGCTGCGCTTACTTGAGGGGCTACAAAGGTAGTGACACCTGAAGACGATGGCTGCCCAACAGAAATCTCAATCTCAAACTCTTCAGTCTTGTAGCCAAAAGTTGTAAATGATCCAGCGTCCTTAATTAAGGCAACAATTTGCTTGACCTGTTTCATCGTAAATTCAGGCGGCACTATTACCTTGGTCGCAACTTTACCTGCCAACACTTTTTTTGTTGCTAACTTTTTCTTAGGCAAAGGTTCACCACTTTTTTTCAAAGTCTTAGGCTTTGCTTTCGCTTTAGAAGCGGACTTCTTTTTTATTTGCACTGTCTCGTATTTTTAGTTAATATTTTCTCTAATGAAATTTAAAGTATCATCAGATGAAATGCTTTAAGGGTAAACACTTAAAAAGACAAAAATACTCAAAAATTGCTCTCTAAATGCCAGAAATGCTCTCCCGCATAACCCCTCCAAGCGAATTAGTGGACGAATCAGCCAAATCCAGCATGGCTGAAAAAGTTTTGCTCATTCTAGAAACGATCGCTCATTCTGAGTTTCCACTCACGCTAGAGGCAATCTCTACTAGTACCAATCTTGCTAAACCGACCGCATTTAGACTTCTCAACACTTTAGTTGCTCATGGTTTTATTGAGCGCGATCCCAACGGCAGACGTTTTCAGCCAAGCTCAAAGTTGCGCATCCTTGGAATCAATATTCTTTCCGTAGATTCTGTTCGCTCACAACGAGTGGTTGTCATGAAACGTCTGGTTGAAGAAATTGGTGAAACGTGTAACTTCAATATCTTGGATGGCAATAAGGTGATGTATCTTGACCGAGTCGAAACAAGTGCACCCATTCGGTTACACGTTGATGTCGGAATGAGGGTGCCACTGCACTGCACGGCGAGCGGTAAATTATTTTTATCTGGCATGACAGAATTACAAGTAAGAAGATCTTTAGGGAATGAGCCATTTGAAAGTTACACAGATAAAACCGTCACAAACTATCAAAAACTATTTGCTGAGCTTGAAAAGATTCGTGAAGAAGGATATGCCCTTGATGAATCAGCCTTCCTAGAGGGTTTCATTGGAATTGCAGTCCCAGTCATTAATTCAAAAAATAAGACTTTTGCATCTATTACTGCGCATGGTCCATCATCACGTATGCAAGAAAATTCGATTGAATTCTACATAAGACCTCTGCAACAAGCCGCAAGAGATATTCAAGATAGCCTATCAGAAACCAGCACCCAAACTTAACGGAGTGAATATGTCTACCCCTGTAATTATTACTGTAGCGATGACGGGTGCCATCCCCCGAAAAAAAGACTGTCCAGGAGTACCTGTTACGACATCCGAACAGATAGAAGAAACCCATAAAGCTTATGAAGCAGGGGCAACACTTGCTCATATTCATGTTCGTAATCCAGATGAAAGTCCTAGCTCAGATCCAGACTTATATGCTGCAGTACAAGTGGGTATTCAAAAACATTGCCCAGGCATGATTGTGCAATTCTCGACTGGTGGTCGTGGACGAGATCAGGCTGCTCGTGGGGGCATGCTCTTTCATCGCCCTGATATGGCTTCACTGGCGACCGGTTCAGTCAACTTTCCTAATGGGATCTATGAGAATCCACCAGAATTTGTTGATGGTCTAGCTGGTGAAATGCTTAAGTATGAAATCAAACCTGAAATTGAAGTTTTTGATCTAGCCATGCTTTATAACGCTGCTAACTTAATCGAGAGAGGCCTCTTAAAAGCGCCAGCCCATGTGCAATTTGTGATGGGCATTCCTAATGCTATGCCTGCAAGGCGCTCCATTTTAGAATTCTTAATTTCGGAATTAAAAGCAGTTATGCCAGATGCTACTTGGTGTGCAGCTGGAGTTGCGCGCTATCAACTGCCTGTCAATGAATGGACACTTGAATTAGGAGGTCATGTGAGAACTGGACTTGAAGATAATACCCGCTTTGATAAGACTAGGCTGGCAAAAGATAATGCTGAACTCGTAGCACGCATAGCTGAACTTGCGCCAAAATATAACCGTACAGTTGCTACTCCAGCCCAAGCCAGAGAAATCCTGGGATTACGAAAGTCTTGAGACAATATGGAACAACAATCATTTGACTACATCATTGTTGGAGGAGGCTCCTCTGGCTCAGTGCTGGCAAATCGCCTATCTGAGAATCCTCAAAATTCTGTTTGCCTGCTCGAAGCTGGTCCTCGTGATTGGTCACCATGGATTCATCTTCCTATTGGCTATGCAAAAACCATGTGGGATCCGAGATTTAATTGGAAGTTTGAAACTGAACCAGAACCCGCTATGAATGATCGCCCAATCTATTGGCCGCGTGGCAAAACTTTAGGGGGATCAAGCTCCATTAATGGTCTGATCTTTATTCGAGGTCAAAAAGAGGATTACGACGGATGGCGCGATCTTGGTAATCCAGGTTGGGGCTGGGATGATGTACTGCCCTACTTTAAAAAAGCAGAAGGCAATGACCGACTAGGCGAGCCGTTGCACTCTAAAACAGGTCCATTAAAGGCTTCATCAATCCCCAAGAAGCATGCTTTGGTAGAAGCGTTTATCAAAACAGCTAATGCGCTTGGTGTACCCAAGACTGAAGACTTTAATAATCTGACTCAAGAAGGCGTTGGCTATTTTCAACTAAGCACACACAAAGGATTGCGTTGTAGTACTGCAGTGGCCTACTTAAAACCAGCTAAACAACGCTCTAATCTCACCATTCTGACTAACAGCCAAGTCAGCAAAGTCATTTTCGAAAATAAAAAAGCAGTTGGGGTTGAATTGATTCAGCAGGGTATTAAAAAAATAATTCAATCAAATAAAGAAGTGATTTTGAGTGCAGGCGCAATTCAGAGCCCACAAATTCTTCAGCTATCTGGAGTGGGCCCAGCAAAACTATTGCAAGAATTTAATATTCCCTTAGTACATGACCTATCAGGCGTTGGGGAAAATTTACAAGACCACCTGCAATTTCGTTTGATATATGAATTAAATCAACCGATTTCTACCAATATTCAACTTTCATCCTGGTTTGGAAAGCTAAAGATGGGTCTAGAGTGGTTGCTCCTTAGAGGTGGGCCTCTGTCTATCGGTATTAATCAAGGCGGACTCTTTACC
>JABMMT010000263.1 GCA_013205155.1 Betaproteobacteria bacterium
AATAGTGCCCACCACCAAATATCAAAAGATCTAGGATTCCTGCCTGTCCACAATGTAAAGCTCACTACCCCCACCATAAACATAGTTCTTTGAGCTGGTATCTGGAATCCAGCTAACCAAGCATAAATAAAAGCCGTTAAAAATCCAGCTATTGCTGCAACCTTGCTGACTGGCGTTATTAAAGGTAAATGACGACGGCGCCAGATAAAACTGGCTAGCAATGCTCCAACCCCAGCAAGCATCGTGACATGTAGCCCAGATATCGAGATCAGATGGCCAATACCTGTGGCATTAAATGCTCGCCAATCCTCCTGATTAATTGCATTCTGATCACCCATCACCAAAGCAATAATGACCCCAACATAACGCGCATCGCTAGGGAGCAAGTTTTGAATTTTTTTACGTAAATGCCAGCGAGTCAATTCCATTCGTAATTCAAACTCCATAATTCCAATATCCTGCGCTTTTAATAACAGCCCACTTCTCACCGAGCCACTAGCTCCAAAATTTTGATGAAAAGACCAGCGTTCAAAATCAAAGGTAAATGGATTAAGGGTTCCATATGGCTGCTTTAGCTTCGCCTTTAAACGCCATCGCTGACCTGGAATAATCTCTGGAATATTCTGGGGATTTCTCCAGGCTGGTTGCCAACTAAGATAAATTTTCTCGGGGAATTGATCAATGGTCTGTTGACCCTTCATGACTTTATCTACTGAAAAAGCAAACTTTGCTCCATCCAAACCACTTTGAGGAAGCGCAGCTACTCGGCCCTCTATGCTTAACTCATGACCTTCTAAATCGCTTACAAGAATATTACCGAGACGTTCTTCTGCATAATGTGCACTCCATGCAAAACCAACAGTAAAGGCGATGACCACAACGGCAACTTGGCGCACTTTTTGAGAGAAAGCTGTTGTCAATGCAAATCCAAGACTCAAGATTACCAAGGCTGCGCTGATTGGCAGCCAATATTGGGGCATTCGAGGCAAAAAGAAAAGGAGTGATCCCCCGGCAATGAATGCCGTAATCGCTAGGCGCACTACTTTAAGAAATAATTGGGAAAGTTAAACTAGAAGTACATAGCGCCGACCAACGCGGCAATACCTGCATGGCATTGCGCCAAACTGCGCTAGCAAATTCTGCGTCATCTATTCCACGAATAGCCGCTAACTCTTGAGCAATGCGAGGTAAAAATGCTGGTTCATTAAAAGCAATTCCCTCGGCCCTTAACCATGCTGGAGGAATGTCAGGCGCATCTGTTTCAGTGACGATGCTATCAAGCGGGAGTTCTTTTAGTAATCGACGTATTTGCAATGCACGCTCATAGGTTGCGGCACCACCAAATCCTAACTTAAACCCTAAGCCAATAAATTGCTCTGCTTGCTGCATGCTGCCATTAAATGCATGCGCAATTCCACCAGGAATTTTTCGACCACGTAATGCTTTTAGGATAGCGTCTTGCGAACGACGAACATGCAAAATGACTGGGAGCTGAAATTGTTCAGCTAAATCTAATTGGGCATTAAAGAAATAGTCTTGCTGACGAAGATCTAAATCCTCAACGAAATAATCTAGACCGATCTCACCGATTCCAACAAAACGCGGGTCCGATAATGATTGACTAAGCTGTTGTTCAATCACTTCGACATCACTCTTTTGGGCTTGATTGGTATATAGCGGATGGATACCTAAGGTATAGACTAATCCAGGTATCTGCGATCCATATTGACTTGCCATTGCCCTGACTTGTTGGCAATCTGCCGCTCTCACTGCTGGCAACAAAATTGCTTGCACATCATTTTGTAAGGCAGCATCGATGACTGCAGGCAAATGAGCAGCGAACTCTGGCGCATCTAAATGGCAATGTGTATCAATCCAAATAGGATGCATTGATCACCAACTCATTGGGGAAATGGATTTAGTACTCCGCGCTCCAAATGCAAAATACGATCACAACGTTTAGCGCGCAGAGGATCATGAGTAACAATGACAAACGCAGTACCCTGTTCACGAGCGATATCTAGCATCAGGTCAAATACGCTATCAGCGGTCTCAGTATCTAAATTACCAGTAGGCTCATCCGCCAAAACGCATGTAGGATTACCCACCAAGGCTCTGGCAACTGCAACCCTTTGACGCTCTCCACCGGAAAGCTCACCTGGGGTATGTAACTCTCGAGCTGCCAAGCCAACTGACTTCAGCATCTTGCTAGCACGCTCCATGGACTCATCATTACTTAATCCTCGGATACGCAGTGGTAAGGCCACATTCTCGGCAGCACTAAATTCATCCAAGAGATGATGAAACTGATAGATAAACCCAAGACTGTGATTACGTAGTTGATCTAACTTATTGACCGATAATTGATTTAAATTGGAGCCAGCCAATATCACAGAGCCAGCGCTGGGGCTATCTAAGCCACCAAGCAGATGTAACAAAGTACTTTTGCCAGAGCCAGAAGAGCCCACAATCGCTACTTTTTCAGAGGGTAGGACATCTAAATCAATCGATTTCAGAACCTCGACCGCAGTGGGACCACGTCCGTAGGTTTTCGCTAAGCCTCTTGCCACTAACACTGCTTGATTACTCATAGCGCAGTGCCTCGGCTGGTTGCACCTTTGCAGCGCGACGGCTTGGATAAAGGGTTGCTAGTATCGATAGGCCAAAAGCCATCAAACCTACTGTGAGTACATCTGACAATCTCACGTCTGAGGGAAGTTCGCTAATGAAATACACCTCGCGAGGTAAGAAGCGCACTCTAAAAATAGCTTCAATCGTAGGAACAATCACATCAATGTTTAAGGCAATTAATAAACCTAAACCAACGCCAGCTAAGGAACCTAGCAAGCCAATGGATATACCTTGAATCAAAAAGATTCTCTGAATTAAACCTGGGCTGGCACCCATGGTACGAAGAATAGCAATATCAGCCTGTTTTTCATTAACAGTCATCACTAATGTAGAAACTAAATTAAATGCAGCCACCGCAATAATTAAAGTCAAGATAATGAACATCATTTTCTTTTCGGTCTGTACTGCTGCAAACCAATTACGATTAGAGCGAGACCAGTCAGTTACCCAAAGGGCTTGTGGCACCACTGCCGCCAACTCACTAGCCACTTCCGGAGCGCGCTGCATATCATCTACTTTGACACGCAGACCTGATGGATCCTGCAATCGCAATAAGGCGGCGGCATCTTTCCAATGCATGATGGCTAAGGAACTGTCATATTCGTAATGACCACTATCCACAATCCCCACCACTGTCAGTGCGCGCATTCTGGGCATTGCACCCGCTGGAGTTAAATCACTCTCGGGAACAATTAAATTAATGCGATCGCCTACACGAGCACCCACAATCGATGCCAGTTGAGCACCCAGTGCCACTCCAAAACTACCAGGCTGAAGATCATTCACACTACCCACAGTAAATTGTTTTGGCAGATCCGAGACCTTGTCTTCATCTGCAGGTGAAATTCCACGTATGGATACTCCGCGCATCATGTTATCGCGAGTAATTAGACCTTGCGAACTTACCATTGGTGCAACCCCGACAACATGAGGTTGGGCCGCTACTTTTAATGCGAGGGGCTCCCAATCAGCCAAGCCATCCGGTGCCAAAATCTCAACATGCGATAAGACCGAGAGCATTCGATCCCGTACTTCCTTCTGAAATCCGTTCATGACCGAGAGCACCACGATCAATGCAGCAACACCCAAGGCGATTCCAGCGGTCGAAATACCCGAAATAAAGGATAGGAAGCCATCACGCTTACCTACCGTCTTACGACGCTTTGATCGGGTATAGCGCAGGCCAATTTCTAACTCGATTGGAAGTCTTAACATAGCTATAGTTTAGACAATCGGCCAAACAAACTGATGGAATATCTAAATGCCACCTAAAATCAGGGAAATGACAGTGAATCTAGATTCCCCCCAAAAGCTTAGCAAACGCTTTACCCTGATGGTTTCAGGGGAAGACGCCCTAGATTCTGAGAAGACACAAGGGTTAGAAGGGCCACCCCAAGGCTTGCCTCATGAAAGATTTCTCTTGGGGGATCTAGTACCAATAGCTCCTGTACTACTACTAGGACAGTCCAGTCAGCCATTAAACCCTCAAGAAACCATTGCCTGCTTACAGCCCGTTCATTTTCATGCCACTCGTGACCATCTCATTTTGATGGGTCAAAATCAGGTAGATCTGACATCGACAGAATCAGCCAGCCTTCTCAAGACGGCGCTGCCATTTATAGAAGAAGATTTTCAGTCAGCCGTTCTATATCAAGGGCAATACTGTTGGTTTATTCCGGCGGGCCCCTTTGCCAGTCTAGTGACCTACAGCGTAGATCAAGCCCATGGCAGAAACATCGATTGGTGGATGCCTCGGGATTCGGATGAAGTCGGAATAGCAAAACGTTGGCGCAAACTCCAGAATGAAATTCAGATGCTTTGGCATATCGATCCAGTAAATGAAGCACGTGCACTAAGTGGCTTACCCAGCATCAACTCTCTATGGATTAGCGGAATTGGAAAATTGGCTAATCTTCATCCTCCAGAAGTGATTCAAAATGCACAATGTCTTTATGGAGCACATCCCTTGCTTGCTGGCTTAGCTAAGTACTTCAAGATAAGCTATAGCGAGAAAGTCGATCTGCAAAATTTATCTGGATGTTTTGCTTGGCTTGAAAATCCTGCTGAAATTTGGCCGGTACTATGTAATGCGCTAAAAGCAAAACACTTAGAAGAAATTCTCAT
>JABMMT010000264.1 GCA_013205155.1 Betaproteobacteria bacterium
ACTGCAGAAGTGCAAGCAAAAGCACGCGCATATGCTCTAGTTCAAGTCGAAAAGCAGAAAAAAGATTTTGAGCGCTTAGGTGTATTAGGAGATTGGAATAATCCTTACCTGACCATGAGCTACCGCAATGAGGCTGATGAAATTCGTGCACTCAGTAAGATCTGGGAAAAAGGTTATGTCTTCCGCGGATTAAAACCTGTGAACTGGTGTTTTGATTGCGGCTCTGCATTAGCTGAGGCTGAGGTTGAGTATCAAGACAAGACCGATCCAACCGTGGATGTGGGTTTTGCATTTGATGATGCGCAGCGCCCAGCCTTAGCAAAAGCATTTGGCCTGCCTGAGCTGCCAAATAAACCTGGCCAGATTGTGATCTGGACCACCACCCCTTGGACTATTCCAGCCAACCAGGCATTGAACGTTCACCCCGAGCTTACTTACGCACTGGTCGATGTGGGTGATAAGTTACTCATCTTGGCAACAGATCGCGTAGAAACTTGCTTGCAAGATTACGGCTTGGAAGGTGCCATTATTGCTACTTGCCAAGGCGCACAACTCGCTAATATTTCTTTCTGGCATCCGCTTGCGCCATTGCATGATGGATATAAACGTCTGTCACCCATTTATCCTGCTGAGTATGTCACTTTGGATACTGGTACTGGAGTTGTTCACTCAGCACCTGCCTATGGCGAAGAAGACTTCAAGTCCTGCAAAGCCAATCAACTAGATGACAAAGACATTCTGAATCCAGTGATGGGTAACGGGGTGTATGCTTCCTGGCTTCCGCTCTTTGCAAACGAGTACATCTGGAAAGCAAATCCTAAAATTGTCGAGGCAATTCGCGAGGCTGGTAGTTTATTGCAAGATAAAACCTATACCCACTCGTATATGCATTGCTGGCGCCATAAGTCGCCCATTATTTACCGCGCAACCTCACAGTGGTTTGCGAGTATGGATAAGAAACCGTCAGACGGCAACCCAACGCTGCGTGAAACAGCGATAAAGGGTATCGAGAACACGGAGTTTTTCCCAGCTTGGGGAAAGCAACGCCTAAACAGCATGATTGCCAATCGCCCTGACTGGACCTTGTCACGCCAACGCCAATGGGGTGTGCCAATGGCCTTCTTTGTTCATAAAGAAAGTGGTGAGCCACATCCGCGTACCGCCCAACTTCTTGAAGAAGTTGCCAAACGAGTCGAAAAGGGGGGCATCGAAGCCTGGCAAAAATTAGAAGTAGCTGAGTTATTGGGCGATGAAGCATCTCAGTATGAAAAAAACCGTGACACCTTGGACGTTTGGTTTGATTCAGGTACGACTCACTGGCATGTGATTCGTGGCTCGCATCGTGATAAATTACTCACTGCCGATGCGCAAACTCTCAATGGTCGTTTAGCTGATTTATACCTAGAGGGTTCAGACCAGCATCGTGGATGGTTCCACTCATCTTTGCTGACAGGCGCAATGCTCGATGGTAAGCCTCCCTACAAAGCACTCTTAACCCATGGGTTTACGGTCGATGGACAAGGCCGCAAGATGAGTAAGTCTGTAGGTAACGTCATTGCCCCTCAACAAGTGGCTGACAAGCTCGGTGCAGAAATCATTCGTCTGTGGGTAGCTTCAACTGATTACTCTGGCGAAATGACTATCTCTGACGAGATCCTCAAGCGTGTAACTGAAAGTTATCGTCGCATTCGTAATACCCTGCGCTTTTTATTAGCCAATCTATCCGACTTTGATCCTAGCGTACATAGCATGCCAGCCGATCAGTGGTTAGAAATTGATCGTTATGCGGTAGCGCTCGCCAATCAATTGCAAAGTGATGTCAAAGCACATTACCAGGTATATGAATTCCAACCAGCTGTAGCACGCATGCTCACTTTCTGCTCGGAAGATTTAGGTGGCTTCTATCTAGACATTCTGAAAGATCGCCTTTACACCAGCGCCCCAGATTCAGCTGATCGTCGTGCTGCACAGAACGCACTATTTCATATCACCCGTAACCTCCTGAAATGGCTATCCCCTTTCCTTTCGTTTACTGCAGAAGAAGCATGGCAATCATTCCCTCACGGTTCAAATGAAACCGCTAAAGACTCTATCTTTATGGAAGAGTTTGCCGCGCTTCCTACCATCGAGAATGCTGATGAGTTACTGGCGAAATGGAGTCGTATTCGCGAAATCCGTTCAGAGGTGACAAAAGCAATTGAGCTCGAGCGTGAAGCGGGTCATGTAGGTTCTTCTTTGCAGGCTGAACTCACCATCAAAGTAGGCGATATCGATTTCGCAATCTTGCATTCACTAGAAGATGATTTACGCTTTGTCACCATTACCTCTAGCGCTGACATTGAGCTCAGTAGCGATGGCTTGGAAGTACTTGTTCGCAGTAGTCAATATCGGAAATGTGGTCGCTGCTGGCACCACACTGCTGACGTAGGAAGTCATGTGAAGTATGCTGACTTATGTGGTCGCTGCATTACTAATGTCTTTGGGGATGGCGTTCACCGCTTATTTGCTTAAGCGCCAGACCATTTTATGAGCCTAACATTTCTCCGCTACCTAGTAATCGCTGTCATCGTTCTGTTGCTTGATCAGCTCAGTAAATGGTCAGCTCTGAGTCATCTTCAGGTTGGCATACCAGAGCCGGTGCTCCCGTTTTTCAACTGGCTGCTCCTGTTTAACCCAGGCGCTGCCTTTTCATTTTTAGCACAAAGCTCAGGTTGGCAACGCTGGTTTTTCACTATCATCGGAATTGCAGCAGCAATTTATATTATTTGGCTGCTTTACAAAAACCAGACTGATAAATTACTATGCTTTGCACTAAGCTTGATTTTGGGCGGAGCAATCGGTAATGTATTGGATCGCATTATGTATGGTGCGGTAGTCGACTTTATTGACTTGCATTATGGTAACTGGCACTGGCCCGCATTTAATATTG
>JABMMT010000265.1 GCA_013205155.1 Betaproteobacteria bacterium
CAAGCTTAATGGGCTTATATGTTTCAAATGGAAACTTTTTTACCCAATGCGAGGCAGAGGGATTTAGAAAAATTACTTATTTCTTAGATCGCCCTGATGTGATGGCGAAATATCATGTGACATTACGCGCGCGCGAAGCACAATGCCCAGTCTTGTTGTCGAACGGTAATTTATTAAAAACAGAAAAACTGCCTAATGGTTGGCACAGTGCAACTTGGGAAGATCCGTTTCCAAAGCCATCCTATTTGTTTGCCTTAGTAGCCGGTAAATTGGAGTGTATTGAGGAAACGATCACTAGCAGTAGTGGGGCTAAAAAGCTTTTACAGATCTGGGTTGAGCCACACGATCTCCCAAAGACTCGACATGCAATGGATTCTTTAATTGCATCGATTCATTGGGATGAGAAACGCTTTGGCTTGGAATTAGATCTTGAGCGCTTCATGATTGTCGCCGTGAGTGATTTCAATATGGGGGCAATGGAGAACAAGGGTTTAAATATCTTTAATACTAAATTTGTGTTGGCCCAGCCTGAAACTGCTACCGACGCAGACTTCGCCAATATTGAGAGCGTTGTTGCTCATGAGTATTTCCATAATTGGACTGGTAATCGCGTGACTTGTCAGGATTGGTTTCAGCTATCCCTAAAAGAAGGCTTGACGGTCTTTCGAGATCAAGAATTTTCTGCCGATCAAATGGGTAGTGATTCTGGTAGAGCTGTTAAGCGTATCGAGGATGTGAGGTTATTACGTCAATTGCAATTTCCTGAAGATGCGGGCCCAATGGCCCATCCAATCCGGCCCAATGAATATCAAGAAATTAATAATTTCTATACCGTCACAGTCTATGAAAAAGGCTCGGAAGTGGTGCGGATGTATCAAACCCTGTTGGGTAGAGATGGTTTTCGTAAAGGGATGGATCTGTATTTCAAGCGCCACGATGGGCAGGCAGTCACCTGCGATGACTTCTTGGCTGCGATGGCTGATGCAAATGGAAAAGATCTCAGTCAGTTCCAAAATTGGTATAGCCAAGCAGGAACCCCTCGTGTCAAAGTTGAAGAGCGATATGACGTCGATAAAAAACAATTTCATCTGACCTTAACGCAAAGTTGCGCACCAAGCCCTGGCCAGCCAGAGAAACAAGCTTTTCATATTCCCTTGAAAATGCGTTTACTCACACCTGCTAATGATCAAGCGGAAAAATTACTGGAATTAACCCAAAGAAGACAGTCTTGGATGTTTGACGGAATTTCTTCACGCCCTGTGTTATCAATCAATCGAGATTTTTCTGCCCCAATACAGCTTGATTTTGAACAAAGCGAAGCAGACTTGTTAGCTTTATTCTCGGGCGATGATGATCCTTTTAATCGCTGGGAGGCTGGTCAAAAATTAGCCATGCAAATGATTTTGAAGCGTCGTTTGCCAGATGAAAAGCTAATCGAGGCCTATCGTAACCTCTTGCTTGATCCTCATTTAGATCCTGCATTTAAAGAGCTGGCGTTAACACTCCCTGCAGAAACCTATCTTTATGAGCAGTGTAGTAGCGTAGACCCTCAACAGATTTTCACTGCGCGCCGTGCCTTCCGCCGAGAAATTGCTAAGCAATTACAGCTTGAGTGGGCCGCCTTGTATCAACAAATGCAGACTCCTGGACCATTTAAGCCTGATGCAGTGAGCGCAGGCAAGAGGGCGCTTAAAAACTTAGCCTTGAGTATGTTGCTC
The DNA here is from genome assembly GCA_013205155.1 of Betaproteobacteria bacterium. GTDB lineage: Bacteria > Pseudomonadota > Gammaproteobacteria > Burkholderiales > Burkholderiaceae > Polynucleobacter. The sequence continues at coordinate 1,719 of JABMMT010000265.1, forward strand.
GAGGCGGATGGAGCCATATGGACGCCGATGGCGGTTAATCAATATCGAGTTGCTGACAATATGACAGATCGCTATGCAGCTTTGGTTGCAATGGTAATTCATGGTTCTAAAGCAGCCGATGAATGTTTAACTGACTTCTATGGCCGCTACGTAAATGATGCATTAGTCATTGATAAATGGTTTGCCTTACAGTCAGCGCGACCACCAGTAGATGGTCTAGAGACTACTTTAAGTGATGTGAAGCGTTTACGAGACCATCCCGCATTTAAGCTAAATAATCCAAATCGAGTGCGCAGCGTGATTCATGCATTTTGCTCAAATAACCCAGCCAGCTTTCATCAGGCAGATGGTAGTGGCTACGAATTTTGGGCTGATAGCATATTGGCTTTGGACCCAATGAATCCCCAGATTGCAGCCCGCCTGGCCAGAGCGCTAGACCGTTGGCGTTTATTTGCCCAGCCCTATCAAAATCAGATGAAAGTCGCTTTGGAGAGGGTTTCAGTATTCGAGACCCTGTCGCCAGATGTACGTGAAGTAGTGGGTAAAGCACTGAGAAACTAGAGACTCTTCAGAACAAGGCAAAATAGAGCCTAAAGATTATTTTGGTATCCCAAACGGAGAGCTACCCTTGTCCTCAAGAAACAGTATTCATTTCAAACAATATTTAGAAACTGCTAAACCTAGGGGTGCCGGTGTCCCCGCAGATCTTCAAGATCTTTTAATTGCGGTGGTGAATACTTGCTCAACCTTAAGTCATGAGGTTGCATACGGCGCATTAATTGGTTTACTGGGATCTGCAGGTACTGATAATGTACAGGGCGAAGTTCAGCAAAAGCTCGATATCATCGCCAATGATCTATTAATTGAAGGAGTGCAGACCTGTAAATCACTTGCAGGTCTAGCATCTGAAGAAATGGAATTACCGCTATCCGTTCAAGGCACTGGCGATTACTTACTTTTATTCGACCCGCTCGATGGTTCATCTAATATTGATGTGAATGTATCAATTGGTACGATTTTTTCTGTACTGCAAAAGCAGGATCCAAGAGCACCACTACAAACAAGTGATTTCTTATTATCAGGACGTCATCAGGTCGCCGCAGGCTATGTGGTCTACGGTCCCCAAACAACCATGGCTTTAACGTTAGGTGATGGCGTGGTGATGTTTACTTTAAACAAAGTGACAGGCGAGTATTTGCTGATTAAGGATGCCGTTACCATTGCGCATTCCACTAAAGAATTTTCAATTAATATGTCTAATATGCGTCATTGGGCAGATCCAGTTCGTCGTTATGTGGATGAATGTTTAGCTGGCACGAGTGGCGTGCGCGATAAGGATTTCAATATGCGCTGGATTGCTTCGATGGTGGCAGATGTTCATCGTGTGCTCTCTCGAGGCGGTGTCTTTATGTATCCTTGGGATCAGCGAGAACCTCATAAACCTGGCAAGCTGCGCTTAATGTACGAAGCTAATCCCATGAGTTTCTTAGTTGAGCAGGCGGGTGGTGCATCAACTAACGGCACTCAATTAATTATGGATCTTCAGCCAACTGATTTACATGAGCGAGTATCAGTGATGTTGGGTTCTAAAGAAGAAATTGAACGGCTCCAGGATTACCATTCTTAGTCGGAGCTCTTAAACCAACCTAATCACTATTAGGGTCTTACTTGGTTCTTAAGATAGGCAAGTGATTCTTCTACTTGGTCAATTAAAATGAGACATATATCACCTGCTGAGAGATCATTTAATGCAGTATCTATGGCAACAAATTCACCATGAATTTCTTTTATGTTCTTTGCTTTGCGTGCACCCACAAGACCTTCTTGAAGGAGTTTCAAGACTTCACCATCTTCACGACCCCGTTGGCAAGCATCTTGATACAGAATCACATTGTCAAATGAGTTGCCCAATATACGTGTCAGGTCGCGAATATCTTCATCACGACGATCGCCAGCGCCACTAATGACAACATGGCTTGTTTTAGGTTTCATCGCTTCAATTGCACTTGCTAAAGCGCGCATGGCATCAGGGTTGTGTCCGTAATCTGCAATCACGGTAGCGCCGTTGTGCTGGAATTGATTAAAGCGTCCCGGTACGGAATTGGCTGTACTTTCAAAGCTA
>JABMMT010000266.1 GCA_013205155.1 Betaproteobacteria bacterium
CCCAGAACTTGCAAAGCAGGCATTTTTCTTGATGGTGCCCAGTTGGTTTACCCTGCCATTAGTCATCTTGGCTACTTTAGCTACTGTAATTGCTTCACAGGCCGTTATTTCAGGCACCTATTCAATGACTAGCCAAGCAATTTCATTAGGCTTACTGCCGCGCATGAAAGTAGTGTTTACCTCTGCCCAAGAAAAAGGCCAGATTTACTTACCTTTTATTAATTGGATTTTATGTGGCATCGTGATCATGATTGTATTGAGTTTTAAAACATCCCAAAACCTGACTAGTGCCTACGGTATTGCTGTATCGACTACCATGGTGATGACTACCATACTCACTGGAATTGTTATGAAGACGGTGTGGAAGTGGAGCGCCATTAAAGTGGCATTTATTATGGCGATTTTTTTAGTGATTGATTTGGGTTTTTGGTTTGGCAATTTGTCCAAAATTTTAGATGGTGGTTGGTTCCCAGTCACTATTGCCGTGTTTTTAATCATTGTTATGATTACTTGGTATCAAGTTAATAAAATTTATCAGCAGGCTAAAATTAAAAATGGCGTGCCAACCGAAACTTTTATTGCTAACTTGCTTAAAAACCCACCCCCACGCGCAAAGGGTGACGCGTTTTACTTTTCAAGTGATCTTGATTTTGTGCCTACCGCACTTCTCGCTAATTTTAAATTTAATGGCGTTTTAAATAGTCGTGTTTTATTGCTTAATGTAGTGTACTGCCATGTACCACTTGTATCTTTAGCGCAAAGAATCGATTGGAAAGCGATGGGGGGTAATTTTTTCCTAGTAAATATCTACTATGGTTTTATAGAAAATCCAGATATTAATGCAATTATTGGGTTATTAAATAAACAGCTGAATGTAGATTGCAACACAGATGAAGCCATCTTTTTTATTACTCGAGATCATTTAATTGCGCCGTCTAAGCCTTTGCTAATCTCAATCCGCGCTAAATTATTTATCTGGATGCATACGAATGCTTATAAGTTCTCGGATTTTTATAAGATGAATGCCAATAATGTAGTTGAATTGGGCTCACGAGTGGAGCTCTCATGAAATTTCCAAAAAAATTGAACTGCCCTGATATTTAGTGTCACTCCAAAAGGGAGATTTTTGATAATCTTCACCTTAAGGGAGTCCTAAATAGGGCTAAAGGTCAGCGGCTCAAACCCGAGCAAGTCGTCACCTTATTGCGTCAAATCGACGCTCTTACAACGAATACTAATACCCAAGTCTAGGCTTACAAAGAAAGGGCTAGCTAACCAAACCGCATTGCATACTTTATGACACAGTCTCATTTTTATGCTGTAAGTTATTGAAACATATAGACACTCAAACAGCTACGAATTCTTCTAAGGTCAAGGTTGAGCGTTCGAATCATGCTGGGCAGACCAAAGATCCGACTGGCCCATGGGATTGCTCAAATAACCTGATTTGCCAACTTGAACGTGGCATCTATTCACTTATTAAGCCTATGGTAAAGAGCTAGTTAATGAGTTCTATTGTCACAAATGAGGGGGGTGTGATGCGGATCAATAAATTCTTTTCAATTGAGGGCAAGATGGTTTTCTGTAAAAAGGAAGATTGATGAATGTGGGCAAAAATTCAACATCTGCTGCTTCTGGCAATACATCTAATAGATATACCTACGAGATGGCGATCCAAGATCTTCAGAAAAGCAGCTGTCTTAGTGTAGAGAATATCTGCTACTTATCTTACTCTGACCTTAATTGCCTATGTGAAGAAATCAAATATTGGTGTGTGTACGGCAATCGTGATCCCCAGAACTTAAGAACTACCTTAAGTACTCTCAATTCATAATATTCATACTTGGAGTCAATCATGCAATCTCAAGATAAAAAATTAGCCCAACAAGAAAGAAGCAAAGATCTCTTTGCACTATCAAACCAGTTATTCGCTACTGCTAAAACACTTACTAAGTATCATGCTGCAGAACTTAACAACAATATGGCTTACGCTCTGAGTTATGCTCAAACGGCTGCTCACCAAGATATTACCCAACTAAAGGCTTTGCAAAGTGCTGTTGCTGCAGAGGCAGCTAAACGCATGGGAGTCTATCAGGCAAAGGTCAAGGTGATTTTGGATCAAATGGATGGTAAGACAAGCGATAAGCACTTAAAAGAAGCCCGCTCTATATTGGCCGATTGGTATAAGGACGCTAAAAAGAAAATACCCCAAGGTGCAGGGCAATTAGGACAAGTGGCCCATGAGGTTGCTGATGTTGGAATCAAGGCTCTTAAAGCAGGTTGCAAATTAGTGAATGAGGCTGCAGCTATAGCCGAGAAAAGAGTAAAAAAAGCAAGCAAGAAAGGGGCTTCTAAGGCCAATAAAGCAATAGTGAAAAAACCATCTATTAAAAAGACATCTTTGAAAAAGGTAGTAGTGAAAAAAACACCAGCTAAGAAAGTATCTGCCAGCATCACACCACCTAGTAAAGAGTTGCCTACTTAATTCCTTTGGCATCCTCAAGTGGCGCAGTAATGAATTGATCAAAATAGAAGAACGCGATATATTAAGCGGCTTTAAAAATGACTTCGAAAAAAAGATAAAGACTTTAAAAATAACCGTTTAATAGTTATGAATTTTATTGGTGCATAACAAACTAGTATTTACCCTTCGAAGGGTTAAAGTAACAATAATGAAGCCTATTAAACCATCCGCCTACATACGTTTTTTGAACCAATTAGATAGCCTAGACCGAATAAATCTAGGCAAGAAACTGGATTTAACAGAAGAGCAACTGCTTAATCACATTATTTTAAAAACCTCACAAGGTAAGGAGCTTTTGGTAGGCGATTTAATTTCTTTAAGTGAGCTTGGTTCACAGGCCACACTTCACGGGCGCATTAAGAGCTTAGTTGTGATGGGCCTTGTAAAGCTAAATCAAGATAATTCTGATGGTCGAAGGAAGTTTGTCATTCCTACATTAAAAGCCATAAAGCATTATGAGCAGTTGTCAACCTGCCTAGAAAAAGCACTAAAAAGTAGTTAAGTAGCATCTGGCTTCTTGGGTTCTGGTTAATTTCGCACTGGGTTGGTATTAATCTCTCAAGCTTTATTTAACATGTGAAATGTCGGTTTACCCGACAAATTAGAGATCTGACTGCCTGTGAATGCCATTTAAGATCCATAGCTTTCCACCCGAAACCAAGATTCTCGGTGTGTATAGAACACCTGATCCCAACACCTTAAACCCATTGTTTAACAAATTGTTCTAACTGTTTTTTAAAGCTTCTAAGGCCCAGGTAGCACGTTCGAATCGCGCTGGGCAGGCCAAAGACCCGACTGGCCTATGAGCTTTAGTCAAAATACCTGTTTTATTAGACCCAACTGACCACTCATAGCCAAAACCCTACAAACTTTCATCTTTTACTTTCCTTATGTCTATAAAGGAATTAGTCTAAAACCATCATTGAACCTGCAGGGGTTGTTATGAGTGGAAAACATGCAATTTATGTGATTGTGAAATCCAAAGACGGGCAGATTGAAAACAAAGATCATGGCCTGCTGAATTTAATTA
>JABMMT010000025.1 GCA_013205155.1 Betaproteobacteria bacterium
GAGCCTTGCGCCCAAGCCCCTGAATTTGACGCACGGTTTCTTGGGCATCCACTTCAGATCGCCCATAATGAACAGCAACATCCCAGCCCTGACGGGCGAACTCTAAGGCAATTTCTCGACCAAGACGCTTGGCGGCGCCAGTCACTAAAACGGCTTTATTTTGCTGGGATGATGGTGTTGAACTAGGGTTCAATTAAATTCTCTTAGACTAGCGAGCTATGGATATTACCTTGACCAGCCTTGAAACGGAGCATAGCCAGCTTCTAAGTAACAAAATAGCTACACAAATCGCTCTAGAAGGCGGTTGGATAGGCTTTTCTCGCTTTATGGAGATGGCCCTCTATGAGCCAGGTATGGGCTATTACAGTGCTGGGGCACATAAGTTGGGGGCTGGTGGTGATTTCACGACCGCGCCTGAACTGAGCCCCCTCTTTGGCGCCGCCATCTGCTCAACCCTTTTGCCCGTGCTTGAGGGCTTAAAAGCGCAAGGTTTGCCTACTCAGATTTTGGAATTTGGGGCAGGAACTGGCAAGCTGGCCCAATCGATTCTGATGCGCTTGGATACCCTCGGCTTTTCATTGGATCGTTACGACATTATTGAAATTTCACCAGACTTGGCTGAGCGCCAAAAAGAGCTTTTAACAGCGAGTCTTTCTAATTTGAAATCCACCACTCAATGCAATTGGTTAAAGGCCTTGCCTGAAAATTACAAGGGCATTATTTTGGCAAATGAAGTCATTGATGCGATTCCCTGTGATGTGATTATTTTTCAAGATGATTTTTGGTATTGGTATGGGGTTGCTTATGAAAATCAAAAATTTATCTGGAAGGCAGGAAACCCTGTTGAACAAGACTTGCTACCAGAGAGCTTATTAGGTGGAAATTTCTCAAAGGGCTATGTCACTGAATTACATGCTCCTGCTAATGCCTGGATGCATCAAGTGGCTCAGCATTTGCATACCGGTTTATTTTTAACTTTTGACTACGGCTTTACAGAAAATGAGTATTACCACCCTCAAAGACTTCAAGGCACCTTGATGGCACACCATCGCCACCACGCCATTCAGGATCCTTTTTATTTACCTGGCTTATGTGACATCACTACTCATGTCGAGTGGTCACAAATTGCTCGCTGTGTCCTTGCTGAAAATGCAGATGATGTTTATCTATCAAACCAAGCAGGCTATTTACTCAATGCGGGGATTGGAGATATTGCACTAGAGATCGGTAATCCTGAAAATCCAAAAATCTTTTTGCCTATTTCAAATGCATTGCAAAAGTTATTATCTGAAGCCGAGATGGGTGAATTATTTAAGGTCTTTGCATTCTCTAAAAATATTGGTCATTTTCTGCCTGGACATTCCCTAGAAGACCTGCCTGGCTTGGGCAGCAGAAATAGGCTCTAATTCGCCGAAGACAGGAGGGCGCTAGTAATTGCAGCCAATCTTGCAGACTCAAAAGCACTACCTATGCGCTCACCATTTGAACGATCTTGTACCGCAATGCCAGAAATAATATCGGCAGTACTTAATACTTGTGCATGACGCATCGCTGCAATTAAAACGGATACCTTAAATCCAAGCCTCTTGGCAAGATCTAATAGCATCTGTCCGCGATCTGGCTTGCGCCAAATATCAGCACGATTAAACCAAGCCAAGACATCGACTGCAGGATATAGCCCATCAGGATATTGATTGACTAGCCGCCCAAGATCACTAAAGATTTCACTAAAGTCACGCACTTCAATTGGCATACGAATGGCATCGGCCCATGAGCGAATTTCACTCGCCGGCAAACCCATTAAAGTGATTGCGCATCGCTCTTCTAAATGATTGCTTGCCTTGTCATAATGCTCTATTAAATCCTCGCGAAATGCCTCTTTTGCTAAAAGAGCAGTTAAGTTAGACGGTAATATAGTTTTAGCTGCGCTCGTATTGAGTAAGACTTGAAACATATGGATTGGTTTGCTTGCAACTAAACCGCGGGCAAGCTCTTGCCAGATACGCTCCGCAGACAATGCACTCAATTCATCTGATTTCACAATCGCCTTGAGTGCCAGCAAGGTTTCCTCAGCAACTGAAAACTCCGGAAAGCGCGCGGAAAAACGTGCTATGCGTAGCAAGCGCAATGGATCCTCAGCAAAGGCATCTGAAACATGACGAAATATCTTCGCAGCTAAATCTGCTTGCCCATTAAAAGGATCAATAATCAGGCCGATCCATTTGCCATCAGCTCCTACTTCCTGAGCCATTGCATTAATGGTTAAATCCCGACGCTCTAAATCTTGTTCAAGACTAACCGTTGGATCAGCATAAAAATGAAAACCTTTATATCCGATGCCTGACTTACGTTCGGTCCTAGCAAGGGCATATTCAGCCTGAGTCTGTGGATGCAAAAATACTGGAAAATCTTTACCAACAGGACGATAGCCGTTTGCGATCATCTCTTCTACAGTGGAGCCTACTACTACGTAGTCAACATCATTTATAGGCAGGCCCATCAGGGTATCCCGAATAGCACCACCTACGGCATACACCTTCATTACTGCATGCCCTCTAAGGTACGCCGACTGACTTTAAAGACCTCTTTCAAGGCATCTCTACCGCCAAGAGGAAGAATGTTGGGTTGCTGCATAGATGCAATATTGTCACGCGACATTAAAGTTGGGCCGGGTAAAAACTCAAAAGCTAAGGCCTGAACATATCCAACAAATGAAGGCACTGGAATGATGAGGCAGGAGGCTCCGACCTTATGTTTAGCTAACTCCACGATCTCTTTCATGGTGTAAACCGTAGGGCCCACTAAATCGTAGGACTGATGAATCGTTTCTGGCATCGTTAGCGAATTTAGAAAAGCACTAGCAACATCATCGACACTAACTGGCTGAAATCGGGCGGTATGGTTAGCTAATGGCATTACCGGAAATAACTTAGTTAACTTAGCAAATAAATTAATGAATTGATCTTGTGAACCAAAAATGACCGAGGGTCTAAAGATGGTCCAATCTAAATGACTTGCTTTAACAGCAGCTTCCCCATCGCCCTTACTCCGCTGATACATGGAAGGTCCATTTGAATCGGCACCTAATGCGCTCATATGCAAATATCGCTTTAAACCATGCATCTGCATTGCAGTAAGAATATTTTTTGGTAAATCTACATGCGCAGCTTTAAATACTTTGCCATAAGGCTGTGCAGGCTTGTCATGTAATACCCCAACTAAATTGATTACTGCACCATTTGCTTCAATCCGCGAGCATAAATCTTGCAATACATCAAACTCATGGACATCTGCATCTTCTAAATGCACTTTTGGCAGAATACGCAATTCTCTCGCAGCAGCCAAATGACTAGTAGGGATCAAAACAGAATGGCCTGCAGCCTGTAGTTTAGCTGTTAAAACACGGCCAACAAAACCGTTGCCGCCAATCAGAAGAATGTCATATTTCATTTGAGACCTTTTTATTAATGGGGCATCTTTATGGTAATTCAGTTTGGGTGGCAGTCTTGGGGGCAATGGTGCCAAGTCGCTGCTTTAATGATTGTTCTTTTCCATGCATTACCGATGAATAGTAATTTGCATTTGAAAGTACGTTTTTTACATAGACACGTGTCTCAGTGAAGGGAATGGTTTCAGCAAAGATGGCACCTTCAGTTGGACTAGTTAATTTTTCTCGCCACAGCTTTGAGCGAGATGGGCCTGCGTTATATGCCGCAGATGCCAAGACCCATGATCCATCCAAATCGATCAACACCATATTTAAATAGTTACTGCCTAAAGTTAAATTCGTATTGGTATCGCTTAATTTGTCATTGGTGTAATTAGTCATCCCAATTTTCTTGGCAACATACTTAGCCGTATTAGGCATGACCTGCATTAAACCAGATGCTCCCACAGAAGAAGATGCATTAATGATAAAACGAGACTCTTGACGAATCAGGCCATAAGCCCAAGCTAAATTTAAATCGATCTGCCGTGCAATAGGAGATAACTCATCTCGAAAAGGAGTTGGATAGCGCAAACTAAAATCATGCTCTTCCTTTGTACGGTCAGCGGTATTAACAACACGATCATACAAATTAATACGTTTGGCATATTCCGATGCTGCAAGTAATTGCTTATCAGTCATATTGCGCAATTCCCAATTCCACTCTCGATTACCCTCGAAGCGCAAATTCATGGCATAAAGCCGCTCACCCCTAATGAAACCTTTGCGACTTACCATCGTATCGATTTCTTGATCACCAACCTTGGTTCGCGCTGGAGCTTGATTAGATTTGCCCAGCTCTTCTCGTGCAAGTTGGCCATAAAAGTTGTATTGGTTATCTATCAACTCAAAACTCTCTTTGGCTTTAGCGTCCTGGCCCTCAACTTTTAAAGCGCGCCCATACCAATAGGTCCAAGCAGGATCACGGCCTCTCACTACAGGATTCATACCCTCAATGGCATTCTTGACTAAGGTCCAATCTTTGGCACGCAAGCCTGCTCGTACTTTCCATTCTTGACTTTCGGCGGATAACAATTCGTTGTATCCAAGCTCTTGTTGGAAACGATAAGCATCATCAGCCTTAGGATCTAATTTCTTTGCTAAGAATTGGCCGATCACACCCCATGCTACCGCTTGATTCTCTTTGCTATACCGAGAAGCATTCTGAGAAAAATCTCGGTATGTCTTGGCAGGGTCTACTTTTGCAGCCTTTACAATCTCGGTAATTGAATCCTCACCACCGAGGCGCCTAGCCATAGTATCAAAGCCTTTTTCACTCGCAGCTCTCCCAATCGCTTTAGCCTCACTTGGAGTCATGCCACCAGCAGCAACTAATGCAGGAACCAACTCTTGGCATGCCTGTCCAAAATAACTAGGATCTAACAACACCGATCGCGAATCTATAGCCAACTTTGTGGGATTTTCACCTTGAGATAATTTAGAAAGTAAGGAATAGCATTTCACTTGAGTGTCATCATCCAAAACAAACTTGGCATACTCTGCATCAAAACGTGACCAGTCTTTTCTTTTGCCCAAAACTAATAACCAATCATTACGCATACGATCAGCCAAAGCTGTACCTTGGTATTGATTCAAAAATGCTACTACCTGAGCATCCGCACTATAGTCACCTCTTGGGCCACCAGCGCTATCAAACATTTGGGGCTTGATGCGAAAATACGCCACATAATCATCAAATGGATAGTTCACTAGATTGCTTGCAAGTTGCTGGGCCCGAAACACATCATTCTTTTTTGCTGCTTCACGCAAATCAATAAACATCCGGTCTGCATCGGTGATCTCTGGCGGCGCTACCTTGCTCTCATAGGACTTAGGTAGTTTGGGCTTTTTTATTTTTTCAGCAAAAGCGCTATTAGCAGCTAAAGCCAGGCCCAAAATGAGGGCTCCCGCGATGCGCTGATATTTGCTTTTCTGAACAGCAGACTTCATATTCACAATCTAGCCCTATATATTTACTTGGTGGTAAGGTACTTACTATAAATGGTAATTTTCGCCTGATAATCATAGATATGCACGGTAATTCGCCAAAAACTCTAAGGCAGGATTTGTTAAGACGACGCAAAGAATTTGCGGCCGAGGAAAATCATGCCCGTACAACTGAAAACCTGATCGCAAAACTTAATCAATTCCTAATCGGCGCTGGTAACTCCTTGCAATCTATTGCCCTCTACTGGCCTATTCAGGATGAAATGGATTTACGTCCCGCCTTATTATCATGGGCAAATTTAGAATCGAGTAGACAACTAGCCTTGCCATTTGCGCGTCCTGACAAGCATCTCGATTTTTATCAATGGCAAGATGGTGATCGCCTCATCCCCAGTCAGCACGGGGTACCAGAGCCCGATCCAAGCAATTCCAAAAGACTAGCCCTCACCCCAGATTGCATTTTGATCCCTTGCGTAGGGTGGTCTAGCTCAAATCTTGGCTCAAATACACACTACTGGCGTCTAGGGTATGGCGGAGGATATTTTGACCGTACCTTAGCTCAACTGAGAAAAGATAAGCCAACCCTAATCTGTATCGGGATTGGCTATGATTGGCAAAAATTAGATGATGCTCAGTGGACAGCCCAAACACATGATGAGCCACTCGATATTCTGATTACCGAATCAGGAATTTTTCGTTAAATCTAGATTGTCAGCAATCGCTAAAATTGGGTCTGCTTGATTTAAAGAATAAAAGTGTAATCCTGGCGCGCCAGCAGTTAAAAGCTGATCACATAAATCAGTTACCACCTCTTCACCAAAAGCACGGATCGAAGCAATATCATCTCCATATGACTGGAGGCGCAAACGTATCCAGCGCGGAATCTCGGCACCGCAAGCATCAGAAAAACGCAATAACTGAGTACTGTTTGTAATGGGCATAATGCCAGCAATCACCGGTTGGCCTGCACCTAAGTGATAAGCCTCATCCACAAAGCGAAAGTAAGCATCGCTATTATAAAAGTACTGAGTAACGGCTGAATTAGCTCCGGCCTTCATCTTCTGTGCAAAGAATTTAACATCACTAGCAGGTGATTTAGCCTGAGGATGGGTTTCTGGATAAGCAGCTACATCAATATGAAACCAATCGCCTGTCTCTGCACGAATGAATTCCACCAGCTCATTAGCATGATGAAACTCACCGTACTGACCCATGCCAGATGGCAAATCACCACGCAAAGCCACAATCCGTTTAACACCCAAGTCTTTGTACTGCTGTAATATTTGACGAACGCTATCTCGCGAGCTACCTACGCAAGATAAGTGTGGTGCTACAGCAGCACCAGCCGCATGAATTTCACTCGCTACTTTCAAGGTGCCAGACTGTGTAGAGCCACCAGCACCAAAGGTCACAGAATAAAATGCGGGCTTGAGAGTTTCACTCAAACGCTCGCGTACGAGATGCAACTTCTTCTCGCCTTCAGGCGTCTTTGGCGGGAAAAATTCGACGCTTAATTCCATGATCTTGGGCCTGTTTTTCTAGAGTGGGCTAATAACGATAGTGGTCAGCCTTATATGGGCCTTCCTTCGTTACGCCAATGTAAGTAGCTTGCTGATCTGATAATTCGGTTAACTCAGCATTCAAGGTCTTCAACTGCAAGCGAGCTACTTTTTCGTCCAAGTGCTTAGGTAATGTATAAACACCGACTGGGTATTTATTTGTGCCAACCGCACTCCACAATTCAATCTGCGCAATCACTTGATTGGCGAATGATGAGCTCATGACATAAGAAGGGTGACCAGTTCCACAGCCCAAATTCACTAAACGGCCTTTTGCCAAAATGATGATGCGTTTTTCAGGCAAGCCATTTGCTGCTGGGAAAATCACATGGTCAACTTGTGGCTTAATTTCTTCCCACTTATATTTTTCGATCCCAGCAACATCGATCTCATTATCAAAGTGACCAATATTACAAACAATCGCCTGATTCTTCATTTTCGCCATATGGTCATGGGTAATGACATGGTAGTTTCCAGTTGCTGAAACAAAAATGTCGGCTTTATCAGCGGCATAATTCATAGTGACAACGCGGTAGCCTTCCATCGCCGCTTGTAGTGCACAAATTGGATCTACTTCAGTTACCCATACCTGAGCAGATAAAGCACGTAAAGCTTGTGCAGAACCCTTACCAACGTCGCCGTAACCACAAACCACAGCCACCTTACCAGCAATCATCACGTCCGTTGCGCGCTTTATCGCATCAACTAAAGATTCACGGCAGCCGTATAGGTTATCGAACTTACTCTTTGTTACTGAGTCGTTCACGTTAATTGCTGGAAACTTCAATTCGCCTTTTGCAAACATTTGATACAAACGATGCACGCCAGTAGTTGTTTCTTCTGTTACGCCTTTTACTTTTTCTAAGCGAGTGGAATACCAAGTTGGATCTTGTGTTAATTTTTTCTTGATAGCAGAAAATAAAATGGTCTCTTCTTCGCTGGTTGGATGATTCAAACAGGCTTGGTCTTTCTCTGCGCGCGCGCCAAGATGCAATAGTAGAGTGGCATCGCCACCATCATCCAAAATCATATTGGTATATCCGCCATCAGCCCATTCAAAAATGCGATGCGTAAAGTCCCAGTATTGCTCTAAGGTTTCACCCTTGATAGCGTAAACAGGGGTGCCGTTGGCAGCAATTGCTGCAGCAGCATGATCTTGGGTTGAGAAAATATTGCATGAAGCCCACTGCACTTCAGCACCGAGTGCTTCTAGCGTCTCAATCAATACTGCTGTTTGGATGGTCATATGTAATGAACCAGTAATGCGCGCGCCACGAAGGGGCTGGCCTGCAGCAAACTCATCGCGGATGGCGATCAAACCAGGCATTTCCGTTTCAGCAATGGCAATTTCTTTACGGCCAAAGTCAGCCAAAGAAATATCAGCAATTGCGCAACGAGTTGCAGCAAAACTATTCAAGTCAGTAACGGTATTCATTAATGCTCCAGCTAATAATGATCCAATGCTGGAGTAGAAACTCGCTAGCCGTTGAATCATGGGTTAGCGAGCGCGGTTGCAATGAGTAAACCCCGTTTAGGAATCGACTCCCTTCAAGCCTGGGGAAGTGCTGGGATTCAACACTCCTTGCAACGCTCCTTGAAGGTATGGGGAAATTGTAATCAATTTCCCCATATTTTGCTTCAGAACAACCCAATACTGCCTACGTGATGCTCAGAGCCCTGCAGCTGCCCGTAATGCTGGTGCCTTATCGGTCTGCTCCCAAGTAAATTCTGGCTCCTCGCGACCAAAATGGCCATAAGCAGCGGTCTTACGATAAATAGGACGCAACAGGTTCAGCATCTTCACAATGCCTTTTGGACGCAAGTCAAAGTGCTCTGAAACCAATTGTGCAATCTTTTCATCAGACACTTTTCCAGTACCAAAGGTGCTCACCATCACAGAAGTGGGCCTAGCAACACCAATCGCATA
>JABMMT010000267.1 GCA_013205155.1 Betaproteobacteria bacterium
ACTGTCTTGGAGCCAACGCAAACGAGATTGAATGTTTGAGAGGATGCTAATGTGGAATATGCCAGGAAACTAGCAATAAAAGTTTTTTTAAAGATTTTGCTCAGCATGTACATACCTCTCAACTAGATATGATTTGATAAAATATGATGTTACTTGAAGATTAATACTTTAGTTTTAATGACGATTTTTACAACAGAAGATTCTTGTGAAAAAGCCATGTCCTGCTCTAGTAGCCTAATCATAACCAAGACTGACAGGCGTAAGAATCACCTTGAGCCAGCGTGGGAGATCCTGGCCAACTATGAGCAACTAGGTAGAGGGTAAATTTGTCGGGTAAACCGACATGACCAGCTAGACCAAGTTCGCTAATGCTCAAAAGCAATTGCGAGAAATTTTAAAATAAAAACAACAAGATCCCCCAACATTTCATCCTTACTACCAGCTAGAATTATTTTGACTTTCTTTGTCGTCGCTTTCCCGTATAAAAAATTACAAAATCAAAGATTTATAGGGGGCTATTTTTAACGCGGTATCCAGCTAGCCTGACGGGCAACACTCCTTAAACTAGCCCATGAATTCGCCTCTTTCGTGAGATAGGGCCATAGACGCATCAAAAGCTGTGCAGTAGCGAAGGTATCGGCTGCGGCTTGGTGGCGTTCGGCGCACTCAATTTCAAAATATCCCAACCAGTCATCAAGCGATCGTAGACTAGGGTTTACCCCAGTAATTTTGGCAAGTGATTCGATATCCAGCCATTCGTTTTGTAAGGGCTTAAGCCCAAATAAGGAATAGGCCTTATTGATCATCCCCTCATCAAAATCTGAATGAAATGCCATGAGGGGGCAATTGCCTACCCATTGCCGAAATTCTTCCAAGACCTCCACTGGCGGTCTACCATCGGATTGCGCTTGTGCACCAATATGATGAATCAAGATATTGTCCTTATGACTCGGTAAATCTTGCTTTAGAACAGCTTCGTAGCTATCGCCAATGATGATGGATATGCGCCTAAAGTCAGAGCTCACTTCTACCGCAACTGCAGCGATGGCGAGTAGGCGATCGGAATGTAGATTGAGTCCGCTGGTTTCGACATCGAGCACGATCCAGCGCTGCGATTGAGATTTAGCCGTCTTAAACAGGCGGCTGATTTTATCGAATAACGGTAGGTTTCTAATACTAGTCAACATAGATTAGCCAGGATAGTCTAGCTGCAAGTGCTGCTGTAATGAGCGCACCTTTAAAAGTGACTCTTTCAAAATACTACGGTCTACGTTATTGAGTTTGTCAATATCAATCACATTTGGATTGCCCCCAATCTTCGCTTCACCAATCTGAACGGCTAAACGCTGTGTTTGCAAAAACTCGAAAGCCGTAATCCAAGCAGCGCTTTCTGACTCAGGAACATTTAAGGCACGACCAACCGCAGCTAGACGCTCGCGGGTATTGGTTGCTTCAATACCGTGCGCCAAAGAATATATCCGCGCAACATCCACAATGATCGCAGTTCCCTGCAGCTTCAAATCAATCGTTTTTTGACCATCGATCTCCGTAGACTCAATGGCGCCAAACCAATTTAAGGGTACGTGGGTATTGAGGGAGTTGTCAGCTAACAACTTAATAAAGCGGGGAATAGCTGCGGCCTTGGTTCGTACATAGTCTTTAAGTGGTATCAATAAATCTGCGTTACCAGCGAGTACCCGGAAATCAAAAAAGATGCTGGCATTGAGTAAATCCTCGGGGTTGCCTTGTTCAATCCAGCGGGAAAAGCGCATTAGCCATTCGCTTTGAGTAAGACAAAGTTCTGGGTTGCTCGCCATGATGTTGCCCTTGCAAAGCGGGTAACCGCATTCATGCAGCGCCTGATTCACTTCGCCTGCAAAACACAGATAGGCTTCGCGCTGGCTCACCGGCACCGTATCCGAAAATACCAAGGCATTATCTTGATCCGTTGCAATAGTCTGTTCGCTGCGCCCTTCAGAGCCTAAGGCAATCCAAGCAAACTGGGTCATATTCAATTGATGTTTGGCAGCGTAAATCTCAATCAGCCGTTCTGTTAGAACATCATTTAAATGACTAATCAGCGTAGTGAGCTGCCGTGCTTGTATTCCCTGACCTAATAAGTTACGGGTAAATTTACGAATATCGTCTGCGCACTTCTTCAACTGAGCAAGTTCATCTGTTCCACGAATTGCAGAACTAATATTACTCAGTGAGAGTCGTTGCAAGGAAAACAAGTCGCGCTCGGAAATAATGCCGACAAGCTCGCCCTGATCCAAAATAGGTAAGTGTCGGATATTAAAACGGGACATGAGTAAGCCCGCCTTTTCAGCAGTGTCGTCGACAGTCAAGGTTTTCACATCCGGCGTCATTACTGCAGAGATGGGCGTACTCAAATCCAAATTACACAAAGTAACGCGCGATAGCACATCGTAACGCGTCAAAATTCCTAAAATAGTGTGCTGATCTTTTACTATCAGAATAGACCCTACTTTTTTTTCATGAATCAGCGTCAAGGCTTCACGTAAGGATTTGTTTGGCCCTATGGTCAATGGTTTTTTAAGGGCTAGATCGCCCACCCTACTCTCCAATGATTGCTCTGCAAGCGCGTGAGATGCAAACGAATTACGTAAGGCAATGCGTGACTCTTGAAGTAATCCCCAAATACGATTATTCAAAAATTCACTAAAGGGTATCGATTGAGATGCTAACTGGCGCATTGCTTCTACTGGAAACAATAAACAAAAACAATCATCTACTGCACTATAGGTTGTCGAGACTGGTCGATTAGCAAATGCAGAGCCAATCGAAAATAAACTTCCTGCGTCGAGTAAAAAAGCGGTCTCTTCAATTCCAGGAATATCTCGTCGCCCTGATACGCGCCCTTGTCTAATCAGATATAAGAATTGCGGAGCACCGTCTGCTGGGGACAGAATGACCTCCTTAGGTGCAAAGTAAGCTTCGCTAGATGAGGTCACGAAAAAATCAACATCTTTTTGGGCCATCTTCGAAAATGGCAGGCTTTGCATCAGCTGTTGGCGTAAGTTTTGAACTAGGCTATGCGAAGCAGGAAAAGTAAAATTACTTTGTTTAGCCATTCATTGATCCACATTCAAAAAAGAGAAAGATTCTTTTTATCAACCAACTCATTGAGCATGAAGCTACTTACCGGACCTTATTACGCTATTTTGGCAACTAGGCGCTAAGTAATTCATTCATTTAACAGCTAAAAGTTCGATAGATAGTTTTTCGGATACCGCTCTAAGACTATAAAGCAGGTCAGGATACTTTTTACGGGAATTAGTGTTTTTTAGAAAAAACGGCTTGAGGAATATAAAGCTAGGCGCTTATAAATTTATGATTTGTAAGTACTTTATAAAAATAGCAGCGATTCATAGACTAGATCAGCTTTCACTGCTATTTTTCTTATCATAGATAAGCTGACAAAGCTAATGGCTAAGTAGAGAAGAGTTATGTTCCTCGATCATCACTTAAAAGGACGCTTGGAATGTCGGTTTAACCGACGCTAAATCTGTAGATACCACCCAAGATCCAAGCTATTCCACCCCGAACCAGCATTCTCGGTGCCTACTGGACATCAAAAGCCAACACCCTAATGCCATTGTTCGTGCTGTTGTTTTAGCTCATTTTTAAAGCTTCTAAGGTCAAGGTCGCACGTTCGAATCGTGCTGGGCAGGCCAAAAACTCCTTTTTCATATGAATCTAGGCTGGTTGATTGTGCTCGATTGGGTCAATCATTCTTGAGCTTGGCTAGCGTGAGAGTGGCCTTGGGTCTAGCGTGAAGGATCCTGGTCAACTATGGGCGACTCAGTTAAAAATTTGACCCTGATCATTTAGTGTCGGTTTGAACCGACTGTGGGCAACTGTCAATATAGCCTTTGTTCTTTGGTGGATAGGCGACTCATAGCGCGTGAGAGGGTAGATGCGCTTGAATAACCTGTTGAACGTGCTGCCTGCTTTAAACCTATGCCATCAACAATGAGTCGTCGTGCTAAATTTAGTCGAATCGTTTCTATATATTTCCCAGGTGTTATTTGCATGAGTTGCTTGAATTGATGCGCATAAGAAGTACGCGACATACCCGCTTCTAGTGAGAGTGTTTCTAAAGACCAGTCTTTAGATGCATTTTCATGTATAGCAACTAGTGTTTTAGCAATTCTCGGATTTGCTAATGCACTAAATAGACCAGTAGTTTTTTGTGGTTGAGAAACTAAATGCCTTAATAGACCAATTAGTAAGATATCTCCAGCGCGATTAATTAATAAAGGCTGTCCGCATCTAGTCGCTGCCATTTCACTAGAAATCAAACGAATAATTTGAGTAAGTGAGGTATCAGCATTATGTAAATTGACCAAGAGTGGTTCTGCAAATTCTGACAAAAAGATGGGTGCTAGCGGTCCATCTAGCTTTACCTCAAAACTCATCCACTTCTTTTTATGGGCTGTCAGCACCATATCATCAGCATCAAATGCTGGGCAGATGAGTAATGCCATATGCTCAATGGAAGGCTCTGAGCCTAGAGGATTTTCATCAACCAAAATATGTAGTCCATAGCCATTGGGCTTGTCGTTTAGAGAAACTCGGGGTGCAAGCCCCTGCAGGAGGGCGGATAAACGATCTAAGTTAAGCGTGGCCATATTTGTACTAAAAGCTAATAAATATGGACTTATTGTTGCATTTAATCAGCAATAATACAAATCTATAACGTTTTAGAAAGAGCCCCCCATGCTATTACCCCGTCAAACTACCCCAGCACTAAGCGTTCCTACCTTGCATCACGGAACTTTTGATTTAGCGACTGATGCTGCTGAGAATTTCACATTAGTAGTGTTTTATCGCGGTCTGCATTGCCCAATATGTGCGAAGTATCTATTGGAATTAGCTCGCCTAGTTCCCGAGTTTGAGCAGCGTGGAGTTAAGATTATTGCGATCTCCAGTGATACCAAAGAGCGTACAGAGCAAATGGTTGAAAAACTCAACGCCCCTGAACTACGCATGGGTTATGGATTGAAATTAGATGTTGCGCGTCAGTGGGGTCTGTATATCAGCACCTCACGTGGTTTAACATCGATCAACATTGAAGAGCCAGCTTTATTCTCAGAGCCAGCTGTCTATATCGTAAGACCCGATACCACGCTCTACTATGGCGCCGTTCAGACGATGCCATTTGCACGACCAAATTTCACTGACTTATTAGCTGCAATTGATTTTGCTATGGCCAAAGATTACCCAGCACGTGGTGAATATACTGGCGCGGTGTAAGAGCTTATAGGCTGGTTAAACTAAAACAATAGGAGATTGAAGGATGCCATTGGTGCGAATTGATTTAGGTAAGCAATACCCCGGTGAAGTGGCGCAGCAAGTTGGAGATATTGTGTATCAGGCGATGATTCATCATATTAATGTGCCAGCAGATGATAAGTTTCAGGTAATTACTAAACATGATGCAGATGAATTAGTGGCCCCCAAAAGCTATCTAGGAATTGAATATTCGTCAGGTATTATTTTCATTCAGGTGACTTTGAATGAGGGGCGTAGTACTGAGCTCAAGAAGAAATTCTATAAAGTAATCTGCGAGGGATTGGTAGAAAAACTTCAAATACGGCCAGAAGATATCGTTATTAACTTAGTGGAAGTAAATAAAGAGAATTGGTCATTTGGCCATGGTGAGATGCAGTACGCCCCTAAAACCTAATTGATCCTAACGGCATGAAAAATAAAATCCTGTTAAGCCTCATTCTTATTTGTGCCCCACTAACTGCAAGCGCCCAGCTTCTCGACGCAATCCGTGGTCACGCACAAGATCTTAAGTCACGTTTTGAGGACAATCAAAAAGTTGAAGGCGAAATCCTCAAGCGAGGACAAATTGACAAAAACGCTAAGGGACAAGATTTGATACACAACTCCTCTGGTGAGTGGTCCTTAATCAAAGTTGGCAATCAATTATTTTTACAATCCAGCGAGGACTTTAAGTCTAGCCCTGGGCCGGACTATCATATCTATATCAGCAGTAAACCTGCCATTAAAGATAATGATGAATTTAGTGCTCAACAAATTGAAGTCAGCCGCATTAAAAAGCCCAATGGCGCCGCATTCTATCTTTTAAAGACGCAAAACCCAGAAGATATAAACAGCATGTTGATTTGGTGTAAGCAATTTAAAGAGTATATTGGATCAGCTGATTTACGCCATACAAAGTAGGCAAATGAAGTGTGTGGTTTTTAGTCACTGTAAATAAATTATTTTAGAAAGAAAAAATGCTTAAGCTCTACTATCACCCATCACCCAATCCAGCAAAAGTAGCTTTGTATTTAGAAGAGACCAATACGCCTTACGAAATTATTGTGACGGATACCCGTAAGGGCGATCAACACAAACCAGAATTTAGAGCAATCAATCCCAATGGAAAGACGCCTGCTTTAGTCGATGGCGACATTAAGGTGTTCGATAGCAATGCCATCATGCTTTACTTGGGTGAAAAGATTGGCAAGTTCATGCCAGCGAATACTCCCAAGGCACATGCCGAGCTATATTCATGGCTGATGTTTGTTGCTACGGGTATTGGACCTTATTGTGGACAAGCTGTTCACTTCAAACACTTTGCCCCAGAGCCAAAAGAATATGCCGTTAATCGTTATGACTTTGAAGCATGGCGTCATTGGCTGTTAATTGAAGAGCGTCTAGCTAAACAGCCCTATATGCTCAGTGAATACAGCATTGTGGATATGTCTGTTTGGGGCTGGGCAAGAGTCATTCCATTTGTACTGGGCGAAGGTGCCTGGGAAAAGTTACCTAGTGTGAAGCGATTGTTAGATGAAATCAATGCTAAGCCGAGCGCTCAGGCTGTGGAGGCTATTAAGGCCAAGTACACCTTCAAGACTGAAGTAGACGATGAGTCCAGAAAGAATCTGTTTCCAAGTAACGAACGACTCAAGAAGTAGGATCAGGCGTCCTAGGCCCTGGTCGATTGCGCCCCGGGCCACCAAGAATTCTAAAATACGAGATGTGGCTCATAAAATCTCTAGTGTCAGCCGCGGTCTGGTACCATTTCATCTGGTCTTCCAACTTTCCCCTTGACTAGAAACGTCCTTTAAAACGACAAACCAATTTGACATCCTTGTGGTGGTCAAGCGTGGATTTAAGCGACGCTTATTGATGTAGGTCAAGAATATGGCCAAAGACATAAACTAACCTTAACTATGTATTTTTTAGAAGAAACATCAATATGAGCGCATTAAAAGACGCTATCGAGAAATTAAGAGAAACTGGGTCTATTGGGCTGGAAGATTTTAGAAGTCTGAAGATGAAGGATGTTGAACATCTCACAGAAGAAATCAAGCAATGGTGTCTTTATGGAAATGGCAATCCCGAGAAGTTGGGCAAGAAACATAAAGAGCATTAACTCGAAATGTCCTTTAAAAGGACAAATCGATTAGACGTCCGTGTGGCAGCCAAGCGTTGCTTAAATCGACGCTCAGAAGTGAACACTTTCAGAAAAGAAGTGCATGAAAAAACCATCCCGAAGGATGGTTATCAATTGTCACAATAGAACTTAGTTAA
>JABMMT010000268.1 GCA_013205155.1 Betaproteobacteria bacterium
AGAGTGGATTTACCCATATTGGGACGCCCCACAATGGCGATGATGCCACATCTAAACACGATTAGCCCTTCAGCTTGAGGTTCAATTGCTCTTCAGTCACTTCTTTTTTAGATGCTTTTTTCTTGGCTGACCGAGTTTTCTTTGGTTTACGTGATTCTTGGGGTAAGGCTTTTAATACTGCTATGAGTGCAAGCTTAGCTGCAACCTGCTCGGCTGCACGTCGTGAAGCACCTTCGCCTTTCACGCCCACCTTTAGGTTGGAGATAAGGCACTCTACTTCAAATTGTTGATTATGGGCAGCACCACTAGTACCAATCACGTTATACGTCGGTAGTGGCAATTGATAGCTTTGTAAACACTCTTGTAATAAGGTTTTATCATCTTTACCCAAGGTCATCGGATCTACCTGAGCAAGAATCACCGAGTAGAGTTTTCTAAGGCATGCTTTGGCTGCCTCAAAACCACCATCCAGAAAAATAGCGCCAGTGACAGCCTCTAAGGTATCAGCCAATATCGATGGGCGACGAAAGCCACCACTTTTTAATTCGCCCTCACCTAAGCGCAGATAATCTGACAGCGAAAGAGTTTGCGCAATCTCATATAACGCTTGCTGTTTGACTAAATTAGCTCGTACACGAGAAAGATCCCCTTCATCCAAATCTGAGTAGCGCTCATAAAGCATTTCTGCAACAACGCAGTTTAGAATAGAGTCACCCAAAAATTCTAAGCGCTCATTATTTTTTTTACTATGGCTACGATGGGTAAGCGCCTGGTTTAATAACTCAGGTTTTTTGAAGCTATACCCAAGTCTCTCTTGAAGCGGTGCAGTTTCTATGACGGCGCGCGCATTCATGATATTTACTCAAAGCCTCCGATACGACCGAGATTGCCTAAATTTAACCAAACAAAGAAAGCTTTCCCAACAAGGTTCTTTTCAGGAACAAATCCCCAATAGCGAGAATCAGCGCTGTTATCACGGTTATCTCCCATAGCAAAATAATGACCAGCAGGCACCTTGCAGGTCAAACCAGTTTGCTGATACTGACAAAATTCTGCGCCAGGAAAACGCTCTGATGGTAAAAATCCAGCAGGACGGTCGGGATCATTCAGGATATCGTGACGATTACCGCCTAAATCAGCCGGGAAAGTTTCAGTAAACCGCTTGGCATAGCGCATATTCTCGGGATCAAGGTATGGCTCACCGCCACTGTATTGCAAAGGCTGCCCATTAACAATCAAGCGCTTATCTTGGTACTCAATGATATCGCCAGGTAGTGCAACAACCCGCTTAATGTAATCGACCGACTCATCACGTGGGTAACGAAATACGGCAACATCTCCACGTTTGGGCGATCCCATATCAATCACTTTTTGATTAATGACTGGTAAACGGATACCGTAGGTAAATTTATTAACCAAAATAAAGTCACCGATTTGCAAAGTCGGAATCATGGATCCCGATGGAATTTTGAAAGGCTCAATAATGAATGAGCGAAGTACAAATACAGCACAAATCACGGGAAAGAATCCAGCCGTGTACTCCAACCATAGTGGCATACGAGCAATACCCGCCCGCAGTCGCTGGGGTGCGAAGTACAGTTTATCGGCTATCCAGGCGATTCCAGAAACAATCACCAAGATAAAGAGAATCAGTGCAAAGTTCATTAACCCTCTACCTGCAAAATTGCTAAGAAGGCTTCTTGTGGAATCTCCACATTACCCACTTGCTTCATACGCTTCTTACCTTCTTTTTGTTTCTCTAATAACTTACGCTTACGTGATATATCGCCGCCATAACATTTGGCTAAAACGTTTTTGCGCAAGGCTTTGACATTTTCACGCGCAACAATATTACTGCCAATTGCCGCCTGAATAGCAACATCAAACATTTGACGTGGAATAATGCCGCGCATTTTAGAAACTACCTCACGACCACGGTGTTGACTATTGCTCCTATGGACAATAACCGATAGAGCATCAACCCGATCACCGTTAATCAAAATATCGACTTTCACAACATCAGCCGGGCGATATTCTTTGAACTCGTAGTCCATTGAGGCATAGCCCCGTGAAATAGATTTGAGACGATCGAAAAAATCCATCACAATCTCTGCCATCGGTAACTCATAAGTCAGCTGTACTTGTCGACCTAAATAGTTCATGCCCGTCTGAATACCCCGCTTACCGACGCACAATGTAATGATCGAACCTACATACTCTTGAGGCATGTAAAGATTAACGGTAACGATCGGCTCCATGATGGTATCGACCTTACTAGTCTCAGGCATCTTTGATGGGTTATCTACCATCAAGATGCTGCCATCGGATTGCTGCACTTGATACACCACAGTTGGTGCGGTTGTAATCAAATTCATATCGTACTGACGTTCTAAACGTTCTTGTACGATCTCCATGTGCAGCAAGCCTAAGAATCCGCAGCGGAATCCAAAACCTAAGGCCTGAGATACTTCTGGCTCGTACAACAGAGAAGCATCATTGAGTTTTAATTTCTCAAGAGACTCACGCAGCTGATCGTATTCGCTCGCCTCTACTGGATATAAACCTGCAAATACTTGAGACTTTACTTCTTTAAATCCTGGTAATGGAACGACAGCGGGTGTTCGACCTACTTGTCCAACAGCATGTGTAACGGTATCGCCTACTTTTGCTGCCTTTAATTCCTTGATTCCAGAGATGATGAAACCTACTTGACCTGCACTGAGCTCAAGCCGATCAACTGACTTTGGACTAAAGACCCCTACGTGCTCAACTAGGTGTGTGGAGCCATTAGCCATCAAAGTAATTTTGTCTTTAGGCTTAAGAGTGCCATTGATAACGCGAACTAACATCACCACGCCAACATAGTTATCAAACCACGAGTCAATGATGAGGCACTGTAATGGCGCGCTCGCATCACCTGCAGGTGGTGGCACACGACGAATCAATTCCTCAATGACTTCATGAACTCCCAGGCCAGTCTTTGCAGAACAAGTAAGAGCATCAGTAGCATCAATCCCAATCACATCTTCAATTTCTTGAATGGCACGCTCAGGATCAGCTTGCGGTAAATCAATCTTATTGAGTACCGGAACCACTTCAACACCCAACTCAATAGCGGTATAGCAATTCGCTACCGTTTGCGCCTCAACACCCTGACTAGCATCGACTACCAATAAAGCGCCCTCACAAGCCGATAAGGAGCGACTGACCTCGTATGAGAAGTCCACATGTCCCGGGGTATCAATCAAGTTGAGGTTATAAATTTTGCCGTCTTTAGCCTTGTAATCAAGTGCCGCAGTTTGGGCCTTAATGGTGATGCCGCGTTCACGCTCAATATCCATTGAGTCAAGGACTTGAGCCTCCATCTCTCGATCAGAAAGGCCACCGCAAAGCTGAATGATGCGATCAGCAAGCGTGGATTTGCCATGATCAATATGGGCGATGATAGAAAAATTGCGGATTAAATCCATGGCGTCTTATTAGGTCATTCAAAAAACGCCTTGTCAGAACGCACCACAATGATGCGCTGCAAAAAGTCGTCTTAAAAGGATTGTAATGGGTGGCGCCGATTTGGCGCCTAAGCCCATTTTTAGGCCTTATTTAGCCTTATTTTGGCCTTACAGGGATCACTAAAGTGCTGTCTGCACGGCGGACAAAGACTGGAACAGCCTTATTGGCGTCAAGGCTTTTGACTAGGGTCTCAAACTGCTTAACCCCGGTGATATCAGCATCTCCAATGCGGATAATGACATCCCCTGCACGTATTCCCGCTCTAGCCAACGCCCCATCTCCAGCAGTGGTCACTTCAATTCCGCTTTTAATATTGAGCTCTTTCTTTTTAGCATCAGATAAATCGGTGACAGTAACCCCTAATGCATTGGCATTTGCGCTATTTGACGATGGTGTATCTGTCTTTTTACTGGCTGCCTGTGTCGACTCGCTATCACCCACAGTGACAGTTAGTTCACGATTAGCACCCTTGCGCCAAACCTGCACAGTGGCAGTAGTACCAGGTTTTGTTTCTCCCACCAAACGTGGCAAATCAGTAGATTTTGCAATCTCACGTCCATTAAAACTGAGAATGACATCACCAGATTCAATACCGCCAGCAGATGCAGGACCTCCAGGATCAACGTTGCGCACGTATGCACCGCGCGGTTTACCTAGACCCAAGCTCTCTGCAATCTCTTTAGTCATCTCACCCAAAGCAACACCAATTCGACCACGCGTCATTTTGCCGCTGGTTTTCAATTGATCGGCAACGCGCATTGCTTCATCAATTGGAATGGCAAAAGAAATTCCCATGTAGCCGCCTGAGCGACTAAAAATTTGGGAGTTAATACCAACTACTAGGCCAGCAGTATTGAGCAGTGGACCACCCGAGTTGCCTGGATTTACCGCTACGTCAGTTTGAATGAATGGCAAGTAATCGCCAGTGTCACGACTTTTTGCGGAAACAATACCTGCAGTCACTGTGTTCTCTAGGCCAAATGGCGAGCCAATAGCCAATACCCACTCACCCACTCTCACTCTGGAAGAATCCCCTAAAGGCAGCTTGGGCAAGTCTCGGGCTTCAATCTTCACTACTGCAATATCAGTGCGCTTATCCAGGCCCAATAACTTGGCTTTGAATTCACGCTTATCTGTTAACGTGACATAAATAGTACTCGCGCCCTCAACTACGTGAGCATTAGTCAAAATCAAACCATTCGATTCAATAATGAAACCTGAGCCAACACCACGATCTGCTTCTTGTGGTTTGCCTGGATTTGGTTGTGCTTGTTTAGGTGCGCTAGGAACACCCGGAATGGGTACCCCAAAGAAGCGACGGAAAAACTCCGCTTGTTCCTCAGGCATTCCAGG
>JABMMT010000269.1 GCA_013205155.1 Betaproteobacteria bacterium
GGATTAGGTAAACAACGAACATCAAAAACCAAATCAGCTTCGCTTGGAACCCCTTTTTTGAAACCAAAGGATTCAAAAATGATTGTCAGTCCAAGAGGCTTATCTTGGAGTAAATCCTGAATCCAGGAGCGTAATGCATGAGCTGGAATACTACTCGTATCAATGCTGTGAGCTTGGTTGCGCAATGGCTCTAGAAGCTGACGCTCCTTATCGATCGCCTCAATGAGTGTTGCTGATTGTGACTGTTCTGCATTGGTAGAGAGAGGGTGGCGACGTCTTGTTTCTGAGAAACGCTGCACTAAAGTATTGGTATTAGCATTTAAGAAGACAACCCTTACCTGATGATTGCGTCCTAAGTTCTCTAAAATTGACGGAAGCGCTTCAATCGATTGGCCGCGACGTGCATCTATGGCAACAGCAACGCGCTCACATTTTTCATTTTCGAGAGTGCTGATGAGATTTTCTAATAAAGAAACTGGGAGATTGTCTACGCAGTCGTAACCCGCATCCTCAAAAGCTCTTAGGGCTACTGATTTACCTGAGCCTGATATTCCGGTAATCAGATTGATTTGCATGATTTAAAGCAGGCGCCCTTGTGATTTCGTTGAGTCGGCTTCAGCGTTCATTTGTAAACGCTGGCGCTCCATAAATTCTTTTAGAGTATCGATGCCGCGTAATTGCAAAATCGTATTTCGTACAGCCGCCTCAACAAGTACCGCTAAGTTGCGACCTGCAGCCACTTGGATTTTGACTGTACGAATTGGTACGCCTAGGACATCGATGTGTTGAGCCTCCAATGGTAATCTTTCGAATTCGCCATCCGTTCTTCGGACCAACTGAACAATCAGCCGTAATTTCAATTTTCGACGAACAGCAGTTTCGCCAAAAATAGTGCGAATATCCAATAAGCCTAGCCCGCGCACTTCCAGTAAGTTGCGCAGAATAATTGGACAACGGCCTTCGATATAGTCTGAACCTAATCTAGCAAAGTCAACTGCATCATCGGCAACTAAGCCATGGCCGCGAGAAATAAGCTCTAGACCTAATTCACTTTTACCTAGTCCAGATTCGCCAGTAAGCAATACCCCTAAACCCAAAATATCCATGAATACGCCATGCATCGTAATTTGAGGAGCACCAATTTTGGTTAAGTAAATACGCAGATGATCAATCACCTCAGCAGCAGAAATACTGGTAGTAAATAGCGGAGTAGATGACCGTTGGCAAAAGAGTTGTAGGTCGGGATCCGCAGATTTTCCATCTGCAACGATGACACATGGTGGCGTTTTTGAAATTAAGCTAAAGATTTGCTCTTGTTTTTGCTCAAGCTCAAGTGCTGCGTGATAGTTAACCTCTTGTTCACCAAAGATTTGAATGCGACTAGGATGAATCAGATTTAAGTGGCCTACTAAATCTGAGCTGGCTGCAGCTGCCTTGACTGCTTCAGGCGGGAAGGTGCGGTCGGCGCCTTCTAGGCCCCCAATCCAAGAAAGCTTGAGATCGGAAACATTATCATCAAAAATCTGTTGGGCAGTGACTCTATCTAAGAGTAAGGGTTGAGTCATTTTGGTAATCCCCACTGTTGAAGCAAGTTACATATTTTGCTCGGCTCGTTTGAAGAAGATAAAAATTGACGAGCATCCGAATCTGATAAAAGTTGCGCAATCGAAGATAAAATTTCAAGATGTTGTTGGGTCGCTTTTTCGGGGACTAGTAAAAAAATCAAAATAGATACTGGCTCACCATCGGGGGCAGCAAAATCAATCGCATTTTTTAATCGTATGAAGGCAGCAATCGGCTGCTTTAGACCCTTAACGCGACCATGAGGAATGGCAACGCCAGCCCCTAGAGCTGTGGATCCCAAATCTTCACGCGCATTGAGAAAGCCAACTACTGCATTTGAGTCAATACCAACTTGCTTAGAAAATAATTCCCCTGCGGCTGCAAATGCATCTGCTCTGTTAGTAGCAGGGCTATCTAATGCAATGCAGTCGAGGGCAAAAAGATGCGTGAGGACATTCATATCCAATGATTATAGGTGTCCTGAGGCACCAAATTACTCAAAATGCCTATCCTGATGATGATCTTGAATCTTTTCCTTGTGTTTTACGACTTGACGCTCGAGTTTATCGACGACAGAGTCCATCGCATGGTAGAGGTCTGCATGATGAGCTTCGGCAAAAAGTTCCTTGCCCTTGAGGTGGAGGGTGATCTCAGCGCTTTGACGGAGATCCTTCTCTTTGGCGTTATCGACAACCAGAAAGGCTGAAGCATCAATGACATGGTCAAAGTGCTTTCGAATTTTGGCTAAGCCAGCCTCAAGGTGCGTGCGCATGGCGGGGGTAACTTCCACATGACGGCTATTAATTTTGAGATTCATCAGCAACTCCTTTTAAAAGTGCGTGCGCATGCTCATGCCTGGGGTGCGCAGCAAGCCCCTGAAATTCTGGAGGTATCGCTTTGGGAAGGAAACTCATGAACCTCCAGCGTATCAGCGAATTTGTTGAAAACCAAGGGGGGGAAGCACTTTTTTATTGCGTATCAGGCTGGGAAGCCCATCTGGCTTACATCCGGAAGTTTTCGCCTAAATAAACTCTTCGCACAGCATCGTTTTGAATAATTTGATCAGGCTTACCTTCAGCCAAAACGCTACCCTCGCTAATGATGTAAGCGTGATCACAAATTCCCAGGGTTTCTCGAACGTTATGGTCAGTAATCAGAACCCCAATTTGGCGGTCACGCAGAAAACGAACAATCCTCTGAATTTCCCCAACGGCAATAGGGTCAACGCCCGCAAATGGTTCATCTAGCAAAATAAATTTTGGTGAAGAGGCTAGTGCTCTAGCAATTTCTACGCGCCGCCTTTCACCTCCCGAAAGAGACAGTGCCGGGTTGTTGCGAAGATGAGTGATTTGTAATTCACCTAAGAGCTCATCAAGACGTTGTGCAATTGCTGTCTTGCTTAATCGCTTACCGCCTTGTACTTGGAGCTCTAGTACGGCTTGAATATTTTCGGCAACATTGAGCTTACGAAATACCGAAGCCTCTTGAGGTAGGTAGGAGAGACCCATTCGTGCTCGCTCATGAATGGGTAGTTGGGTAATATCTGCGCCATCGAGCACGATATTGCCGCCATCTAAGGGCACTAAGCCCACAATCATGTAAAAAGAGGTCGTTTTACCCGCTCCATTTGGTCCTAGTAGGCCAACTACCTCACCGCATTTTACTTGTACGGATACGTCACGCACAACCGTTCTGGAGCCATAACGTTTCTGCAGGTGTTGCGCAGTAAGGGTTGGTGGATTATTGGTTTGATCTAAATCCGCTGTCATTTCTCTGATAGCACTTTTCGTCTTGGGGTAAGAATTGCTCTTGCCACGGGCAGCTCATCCGGTTTTATATCTTTTGGAGGTATAACTCGATAGTACTGCTTTACATCATCGTATTCAATTTTCCAGCCAGTCAGCTTGTCGAGCATTTGCATATTCAGAAGGCGCCTTAGAGTGGCATCACCAGTGAGTGTGAGCAACTCTGTCTTTGCATCATAGGTGGCATGAGTACTTCGACCTTGCATAAATTCATTAGCGCGTCCTTCGCGACGTTGTCTAAAGGTGGCGACTGCTTCAGGCGTTCCCTTCATATCAATGAATTCATAGCCCTGAGGATCAATTCGAATTTGACCATCTTCACCAGTGACGATGATGCTACCTTTGACCAGCAATATATCTCCATTGAGGTCATAAACTTGCGTCGTATCATTAGCAAACACTTTGTCCGCCTCAAGAATGATGGGTTTATCCTGATCAGCCTTTTCCGCATAGGCCAGTTGAAATACATTAACAACGACTAAGGCTAGGCATAGCAGAGCAAAAGGTAGATTGATCTTGAGGCTTTGCATGCTATTGAGCTTCCCTTGGCGCGCGCTCAATACGACCTTTTACTCTGCCTAAAAGCCGCATACTCTGATCAACATTATTGAAAGTTCCCCCTATCGTGGAATTCATGGTGGACATGCCTTGTTCAAGCGTCATCGGCTTGTCGGTCTCAATAATGTCATCGTTAATAAATACCTTGAAATAACTAGAGGCAGCCAGCATTCTAGCGCTTGCTGCTTGGGTCTCTGTAGCCTCTTGTGCAGGGCGATAGATTTGTGCATTGTCGTATAAATCCATAATCGTGACATCACCATCTATGTGCCCAGTATCCGCTCTCACAGTGACTGGCGCCTTATTAGTTTGAAAGAGCCGCATGCGAGGTGTCAGAACATCCATTGAGGCGTCATCATCGTAATGAATGAGTTTTTTACCGGTGACTCGATACTTAGTTGTGCCAAGCTCATTTAGGGCAGTCAAAGTTCCATCCACAATAGTGTAATCAGGCTCGTGAAGTCGCACGCGCTCAAGGGTTGATTTTTTTTCTTGAGGAGTATTTTTTTCAACTAAATAAAAAGTCAGCAGCGTCAGTAGCCCCATTAGTAGCAGTGGCATCAAGCCTAGGAGCACACGGAAGACCCCTACTTTGATTTTTTGAGAATTCAATACCATGACTTACTGACAAGCCTTATTCAAAAGTTCTTCGTAACGGTTTTGGGCTTTCAGTATGAGATCACATACTTCGCGCACTGCGCTATTACCGCCTGCACGAGTAGTTACGAAATGGACATACTCTTTTACTGACTCATGAGCCTGTGCTGGGCAAACACAAAAACCAGCACTCTTCATCATGGCAAGATCTGGCCAGTCATCACCCATCACAGCACAATCTTTTGGAGTCATCCCCAAAGATTTGAGTACCTGATCTAAAGCAAGCGCTTTATTTTCAACTCCCATATGCACCTGTTTAATTCCGAGCTCTTTGCAACGGGCCAATACCATTTTGGAGTGACGACCAGTAATGATCGCTGTTGGAATGCTAGATTGCTCTAATAATTTGATGCCTAAGCCATCTTGAATATCAAAAGCTTTCAAAACTTCCTTACCATCAGCGCCAATCCATACTTGACCATTGGTTAACACGCCATCTACATCTAGGACTAGCAGCTTGACCTTGCTCGCTCGCTCCCAGGCTTGTGGGTATTTAGTGCTGGGGTTTGTGACGTGGGTGCTAAAAGCGTTCGGCATAACTGAGATCGGTATCGTTAAATAACTTTGGCTGCAAATAAGTCATGTAGGTTGAGCGCTCCCAAAAGAGTGCCTGAAGCATCTGTTACCACTAGCTGATTGATGCGATGTTTTTCCATCATCTCAATGGCTTCTTCAGCAATCAATTCAGGCGGGATGGTGCGTGGCCTAGAAGTGGTTGCGTCCTTAATAGTCACGCCATCAAGATTGCTTGTTTTTTCTAGTAGGCGACGTAAGTCACCATCAGTAAAGATCCCAGCAACCTTCTTTGCATCATCTAAGGTAATTACCATGCCCATACGTTTAGATGTCATTTCTAATAA
>JABMMT010000270.1 GCA_013205155.1 Betaproteobacteria bacterium
TCACAGCATCGCCCAGAAGTCGCTGGACGTAGTTTTGAGGCTATGGGCGTTTCACTGGTGTTTCACCCAAATAATCCTAAGGTGCCAACCACTCATATGAATGTGCGCTGCTTTATCGCGCAAGCTCTCGATAAAGAGCCAGTGTGGTGGTTTGGAGGTGGCTTTGATCTTACCCCCTACTATGGTGTTGATGAAGACTGTAAGCACTTTCATCAAACCGCTAAAGATGCCTTAGATCCCTTTGGGACTGAACTCTATCCCCGTTTTAAAAAATGGTGCGATGAATACTTTTACTTAAAACATCGTGATGAGCCGCGGGGCATCGGCGGAGTTTTCTTTGATGACTTTAACGAGCTTGGTTTTGAAAAAAGCTTCGCTATGACCCGCGCGCTTGGGGACTCATTTATCAATGCCTATTTACCCATTGTGCAGCGCCGCTATCAAGATTCCTTTACCCCTGCAGAAAAATCCTTCCAAGAATATCGTCGTGGTCGATATGTGGAATACAACCTCATCTTCGATAGAGGAACCATTTTTGGCCTGCACTCTGGTGGTCGTACAGAGTCCATTTTGATGTCGATGCCACCAGTGGTGCAATGGTGGTACAACTATGTGCCTGAACCTGGAACGCCTGAGGCCAAGCTATATGATTATTACCTCAAGCCACGAGATTGGTTAGCTTGAGCACTCTGAAGAAAATCGGCATCCTAGGGGGAACTTTTGATCCGCCGCATATTGGCCATCTTAAGCTAGCGATTCATTTTGCAAAAATATTATATTTAGATGAACTTCTACTGATTCCCAGCGGTGAGCCATGGCAAAAAGGTTCTGATATTACCTCTGCAGAAATTCGATTCCAATTAACTGAAGCAGCTGGCATCGATTTAGCAAGAGCGCTCTTACACCTCAAGATTTCAACGAAGATCAGTATTGATCGTCTCGAGATTGAACGTACCGGACCTAGTTACAGTATTAATACAGCTAAATCCTTACGAGAACGCTATGGGTCTGAAGCCAATTTAATTTGGTTAACTGGGGTTGATTCCCTAATTAATCTACCCACATGGAATTCTTGGCAAGATTTATTCAAATACATGAACTTTGCGGTAGCTAGTAGACCAAATTATGACCTTGCAGCTGAGATGAGCCCTGAAATCAGGCAGGCCTTGCAAGCATATCAAACCCAAGATCTCATTGCCCTTGAAACTACACCTTATGGCCTCATCTATATTGATGAAAGCTTATCTGTTGACCTTTCCTCAACGGACCTTAGAAATCGGCTAAAAACATTTGACCGGAATTTGATTGAAGCAGATCAAATTCCATCACACACCCTACAAATCATTACAAATCTAGGCCTGTATCAATAATCAGGCTAAGATCATTCTAAATACAAAATAAATTACTCAGAAACTATGGACTTACGAAAACTGCAACGCGTCATTATTGATGCCCTAGAAGATGTGAAGGCGCAAGATATTCGCGTTTACGACACTACTAAATTAAGCGAATTATTTGATCGGGTGATTATTGCAACCGGCTCTAGTAATCGTCAAACCCGCTCATTAGCAATGTCAGTTAAGGAAGATGTCAATGCCAAAGGTGGCGAAGTGATATCGATTGAGGGTTTAGAAACCGGAGAATGGGTGTTAGTAGATTGCGGCGACATCGTTGTCCACATTTTGCAACCGATGCTCCGCTCCTACTATCAGCTTGAAGGCATGTGGGGAGCTAAACCTGTGCGCGTCAAGTTGGCCAGTGCAAAAGGTCTAGTCAAAGCCAGTGAATCTGACGACGACGAATAAGTCGTCCTCTCTCTAAAACAAGATGGATCTATGCGCTTAACCATTGTTTCGGTTGGTCACAAGATGCCAGACTGGGTGACTACTGCAACCCAAGATTACATCAAGCGTTTGCCTGCAGATTGCAGTATTGAAATCAAAGAGATCAAACCTGATCTCACACCAGCCAAAGAGGCTCTAAAAATTACCGCCGCCATTCCAAAAGGCTCGAGAGTGATTGCATTAGATGAGCGCGGTAAAGATCAGACTACCCAAAATCTAGCGACTCAATTAGCCAGCTGGCGTCAAGAAGGTTTCGATATCACCTTTTTAATTGGAGGAGCTGATGGCTTGGATTCTGGCTTGAAAGAAGGTGCGCAAGCTATATGGCGACTCTCTAGCCTAACACTGCCACA
>JABMMT010000271.1 GCA_013205155.1 Betaproteobacteria bacterium
CCTCGAGGCATCGTATCTTCGGCATAACGGTACTCTAATTCGACTGCTTTTTCGAAAATAGATTTAATCTCATCTTTGAACGCGGAAGTCCATAACTGGGGGTTCTCCAGCTTTATTTGATTAATTAAATCGATGCCAAAATTGCAGTGCATCGACTCATCACGAAGGATGTATTGATACTGCTCAGCAGCCCCCGTCATTTTGTTTTGACGACCCATTGCAAGTATTTGCGTAAAACCAACATAAAAGAACAAACCTTCCATTACACAGGCAAAAACAATTAAAGAACGGAGTAATTTTTGGTCGTTTTCTAATGTGCCAGTCTTAAATGTTGGATCAGTTAATACGTCAATAAACGGAATTAAGAACTCATCTTTGGCGCGAATCGAGTCAATCTCGTGATACGCATTGAAGATTTCAGACTGATCTAGACCCAAAGATTCAACAATATATTGATAGGCATGAGTATGAATTGCCTCTTCAAAAGCCTGGCGCAGTAAGTATTGGCGGCATTCTGGAGCAGTAATGTGACGATACGTGCCCAAAACAATATTGTTTGCAGCCAAAGAATCAGCGGTAGTAAAGAAACCTAAATTACGCTTAATGACCCGACGCTCATCTTCAGTTAAGCCGTTTGGATCTTTCCAAAGCGCGATATCGCGGTTCATATTGATCTCTTGTGGCATCCAGTGATTTGCACAACCAGCTAAATATTTCTCCCAAGCCCACTTATATTTAAATGGAACCAGCTGATTTACATCAGTCTTTGCGTTAATCACGCGCTTATCGGCAGCGTTCACACGCAAGGCTGCTCCACCGGATAAATTGGCAGCCGCTACTGGCGCAGGTGCTGCAGTCTGCGGTGCCATTGCCACTTCATCTGGCTGTGAGCGTTGCCGCTCTACTGCAACTGGCTGCGGTGCGATACCAGCTTTCGCTAGTGCTGGAGCAACTTCCTCATCCCAATTCAACATAACTTTCTCCTAAATTCTTTTTTTTAATCAATCAACAAATTGCTTATTGGCATGCTTCACATTCTTCAAAACCAGTATCACCTGGGCGCATTGTGCAAGCTGGAC
This sequence comes from Betaproteobacteria bacterium, assembly GCA_013205155.1. GTDB lineage: Bacteria > Pseudomonadota > Gammaproteobacteria > Burkholderiales > Burkholderiaceae > Polynucleobacter. The sequence goes on from JABMMT010000271.1 coordinate 1,080, forward strand.
CATCTGCTTGTACTGCGCCCGCAGCACTTGCCGCAGCTGCAGCATCGGTACCGTTCACACCACCGCCACTAGAAACAGAGTTCAACTGACCGCTTGTCACTGTAGATTTCTCAACATGGGTTGCAGCCATCGTACGGAGGTAATAAGTAGTTTTGAGGCCACGTAACCAAGCTAACTTATAGGTGTCATCCAATGTCTTGCCAGAAGCGCCGCCCATGTAAATATTCAGTGACTGAGCTTGGTCAATCCATTTTTGACGACGGGAAGCTGCTTCAACCAACCAGCTTGGCCCAACTTCAAAAGCAGTTGCGTACAAATCTCGTAAATCTTGAGGAATACGATCAATCTTCGATAAAGTGCCATCAAAGTACTTCAAGTCCGCAATCATGACTTCATCCCAAAGGCCACGATCTTTCAAATCACGTACTAAATACTCATTCACTACCGTGAACTCGCCTGAAAGGTTGGATTTCACAAACAAGTTTTGGAATGTCGGCTCAATACAGGCAGATACCCCAATAATGTTGGAAATCGTTGCTGTTGGGGCAATAGCCACGCAATTAGAGTTACGCATACCGTGCTGCTTGATACGCGCCCGTAAACTACTCCAATCCATTGTGGATGAGTTATCTACCTCAACATAACCGCCGCGCTCGGCAGCCAACATCGCTACTGAGTCTTGCGGGAGAATGCCGCGATCCCATAAGGAACCTTTATAGGTGCTGTAAACGCCGCGCTCTTCTGCCAATTCACATGAGGCTTGATAAGCATAGTAGCAAACTGATTCCATAGAAGAATCTGCAAACTTCACAGCTTCATCGCTAGCATAAGGAATGCGCTGCATATGCAAGCAATCCTGGAAGCCCATGATGCCCATGCCAACTGGACGGTGCTTGAGGTTTGAGTTACGCGCCTTAGCTACTGCGTAGTAGTTGATATCAATCACGTTATCCAACATGCGCATTGCGGTGCGTACGGTTTTTTGGAGCTTCTCGTGATCCAAGATCATCTTGCCATTGGCATCGGTTGTCATATGAGCAGTTAAGTTCACTGAGCCAAGGTTACAGACAGCAATTTCGGTCTCATTGGTATTCAGGGTGATCTCTGTACACAAGTTGGACGAGTGAACTACGCCAATATGTTGCTGTGGGCTACGAATATTGCAAGGATCTTTAAAAGTGATCCAAGGATGACCTGTTTCAAATAACATACCAAGCATCTTGCGCCATAGTTGTTGCGCTGGAATTCGACGGAATGGCTTGAACTCTCCAGCATCTGCTTTTTTCTCATAAGCAACGTAAGCTTCTTCAAATGCTCTGCCGTATTTATCATGCAAGTCAGGGGTATTAGATGGCGAGAAGAGGGTCCAATCACCGTTCTCCATCACGCGCTTCATGAACAAATCAGGAATCCAGTTAGAAGTATTCATGTCGTGAGTACGACGGCGGTCGTCACCGGTATTCTTGCGCAACTCAAGGAACTCTTCAATATCTAAGTGCCATGTCTCTAAATAGGCGCAAACCGCACCCTTACGCTTGCCGCCTTGGTTCACAGCAACTGCTGTATCGTTCACTACTTTTAAAAATGGCACAACACCTTGTGACTTTCCGTTAGTGCCCTTGATATGGCTTCCTAGCGCACGAACATTAGTCCAGTCATTACCCAATCCACCTGCAAACTTAGATAACAAAGCATTTTCTTTTAAGGCCTCGTAAATACCATCAAGGTCATCATCCACAGTCGTCAAGTAGCAGCTTGAAAGCTGTGGACGAGTAGTTGCCGAGTTAAATAAAGTTGGCGTGCTGGACATGAAATCAAATGTAGACAAGATTTCATAGAACTCAACAGCACGACGCTCACGGTCTAACTCATTTAAGGATAAGCCCATTGCAACCCGCATAAAGAAAGCTTGTGGCATTTCAATACGACGATCCTCAATGTGCAAGAAATAACGGTCGTATAGAGTTTGCAAACCAAGGTAATTAAATTGCAAGTCACGGCTGGCATTTAGGGCAGCGGCCAATCTAGGCAAATCAAATTCACGCATACGAGGATCTAAGAGCTCAGCAGAAATACCCTCATCAATGTACTTCGCAAAATAAGTTCCGTACTCCGCTTGCATATCGCCTTGCAAGACCTCTTTACCCAAGATTTCTTTACGAATGACGTGCATCAAAATGCGGGCTGTCACTTGGCTATAAGCAGGATCTTTTTCAATCAATGTGCGGGACGCCAAAATAGCGGAGTCATACACCTGTGCCATTGGCACACCATCATACAAATTCTTGATCGTTTCAGTAATGATTGGAGTTGCATCAATATGATTTCCCAAGCCTTCACAAGCAGCTTCAAGCACGGTGCGTAAAGCGGCCATATCTAACCACTTCTCTTCACCGTTGTCGGTCACTTTGATACCGGAATCGCCGGCTTGATTTGCAGTTTGTGTTTGCTGAGAAACCTCTTGTTGGGCAGCACGTTCTTGATTACGTTTTTCGCGATACAAAACGTAGGCACGTGCCACATTGTGCTCACCACTACGCATCAAAACTAATTCAACTTGATCTTGAATATCTTCGATATGAAAGGTACCGCCGTTGGGACGGCTACGTAACAAAGCGCGCACGACAGCATGGGTCAATTGCTCAACCTGCTCACGAACACGAGCAGAAGCAGCGCCTTGACCACCATTTACCGCCAAAAATGCTTTCGTTACAGCAATCGCAATTTTGGATGGCTCAAAAGCGACTACTGAGCCATTACGACGAATAATTTTGTAATCAGATAATTGGGTTGCCTGATTGCCACCAACTCCACCAGCCACAAAACCGGCAGAAGGGGCCTGACTAATAGCCCCTGCAGAACTCATTCCTGGATGATCAATACCAGAAGTTTGGCCTGCTGCTTGTGGATTAGCGTTTGTCATGTTGCTCCTGCGTTTATATAGTTATTTGGACAAAATATCGTTAAAAAACAATGGGGTATTGCGAGCTTTAAACACTACATCTAGTGTCTAGAAGTTAATAAGATACTAAGTATAGGGAAATATTTAAACTTTGGTAAGCTTTTTCTGACCAACATTTATAAGTATTTTTACTAAGGTTTGCACTGATTTTGTGTTTAATTTAGTCGGTGTTCCAACTCCCCATTTAAATAAAGGCTAAAAAAGTGAGTATCTGCTCACATATAAAAATTAGCTCTAGCGGGAATGCAAACCAAAAGGTAATTTTTCTATCGGAAGACCTGTGGCTTTTTGGAACTTTTTCCAATCAAAAGATTTTCC
>JABMMT010000272.1 GCA_013205155.1 Betaproteobacteria bacterium
CATTTCACGGGGGTCTATCCATCGATGCTTCATGGCGCTTGGGAGAAAAATACTGCCATCCTACGTGGGCTGGATAAAATACGTCAACGCTTGCGTTTATTGGACAAAAACCAAAACAAGGAGTCTTAGGACTCCGCCATCCCAATTAATTTATTAAGTAGGTAATTTATGAGCAAAGCTATTGCAATCGATATTCATCAGATTCTAAAGTTGTTGCCACATCGCTATCCTTTTTTATTGGTGGATCGTGTATTAGAAATTACACCTCGTGAGAGTATCACCGCATTAAAAAATGTCACGATGAACGAGCCTTTTTTTCAAGGGCACTTTCCAGATTTTCCAGTGATGCCAGGGGTATTGATCATAGAGGCGCTAGCACAAACCGCAGCCTTGCTAACTTTCGCAGAAGAGCGTCAGGAAAATGCCGTGTATTACTTCGCTGGTATCGATAATGCACGCTTCAAAAAGCCAGTATTGCCAGGAGATCAACTCATCATGACCGCAAAGTTAGAGCGTGAGCGCGCTGGCATTTATAAGTTTCAAGTAAAAGCTACTGTAGACGGTGAATTGGCTGCTGAGGCAAATATTACCTGTGCAGTTCGTGTGAAAGGCGCGTAATGACTCGGATTCATATTACTGCTGTAGTTGACAGTAAAGCAGAATTGGCTAGCGATGTTGAGATTGGCCCCTATTCAGTCATTGGTCCTAACATTAAGATCGGATCAGGCACCAAGATTGGGTCTCATACTGTTATTGAGGGCTATACCAGTATTGGTAAAGATAATCACTTTGCGCACTTTGCAGCTATCGGTGGTCCTCCACAGGATATGAAATATCGCGGTGAGCCAACTCAATTAATCATTGGCGATCGCAATACGATTCGTGAGTTCACGACAATTCATACGGGGACCTCTCAAGATGAGGGCATTACACGGATTGGTAATGACAATTGGATCATGGCCTATGTTCATATTGCCCACGATTGTCAAATTGGCGATCATACGATTTTTTCGAGTAACGCCCAAATTGCTGGCCATGTTCATGTGAATGATTGGGCCATTATGGGTGGTATGTCTGGCGTTCATCAATTTGTTCGCATCGGCCAGCATGCTATGTTGGGCGGTGCTTCTGCTTTGGTACAAGATATCCCACCTTTTGTAATCGCTGCTGGCGATAAAGCCTCTCCTCACGGCATTAACGTTGAGGGTCTCAAACGTCGTGGTTTTTCGAGTGAAACGATTTCTGCTTTGCGTCAGGCTTATAAAGTGCTCTATAAAGATGGCCATAGTTTTGAAGAGGCTAAGGTAGAAATACATAAAATGGTTGTGGCAAGTACAGGTGATCCCCAAGCTGCAGAAAAACTAGCCCAGTTCTACGACTTTATTGCCGCATCTACGCGCGGCATTATTCGTTAAGGTTTCCTTTGCCTAAGTTAGCTTGTGTAGCTGGTGAACCCTCCGGTGATCTTCTTGCTGCACCAGTATTGAGTGCGCTCAATCAAATTCCAGATATGTCAGGGCTCGAAGTGTATGGTATTGGCGGGTCTCGGATGCAGGCTGAAGGCATGGATTCAGTTTGGCCAATGGAAACTCTCAGTGTTCGAGGTTATGTTGAAGCAATCAAACAACTACCGGCTATTTTGAAGCTGCGTAAAGAGCTGATTGCGCATTTATTAGGAGAAGGACGGCCAGATGTCTATCTCGGTATAGATGCACCAGATTTCAATTTGGGCGTTGAGTTGCAATTACGTAAAGCAGGTATCCCCACGCTCCATTTTGTCTCCCCATCCATATGGGCGTGGAGGGCTGGGCGCATTAAGAAGATTGCGCAAGCAGTAGAGCACATGCTCTGCATCTTTCCCTTTGAAACAGAAATCTATGATCGTGCTGGAGTTGCATCTACTTATGTGGGACATCCTTTAGCGAGCGATATACCGTTAGAACCAAACATTGGGTCAGCCAGAGAAAAAATAGCGAAGACTTTGACCATTAGAAGTGACTCGCTTGATGGGCTTATTGTTGCTGTTCTGCCTGGCAGTCGTAGCTCAGAGATTGAACTCATTGCCCCAATCTTTTTTGAAACGATGCAGCTACTCACTGATAAATTAAAAGGGCAGAAACTCCACTTTTTAATTCCAGTAGCTACGCCACGATTACGTGGGCCACTTGAGCAGTTATTACTTAAGGCAAAAAATATCAATCCAGATATACAGATTCATTTACTTGATGGTATGGCCGATGAGGTATTAGAGGCTTCGGATGTTGTCTTAATTGCTAGTGGCACCGCTACATTACAAGCAGCTCTCTGGAAAAAGCCGATGGTCATCTCTTATAAGGTGCCTTGGTTAACCGCACAAATTATGAAACGCCAAGGATATTTACCTTATGTTGGCTTACCTAATATCTTATGTGGTGAGTTTGTGGTCCCGGAATTATTACAAGATGAAGCGACCCCAGAGAAATTAGCAATGGCCATCTTAGGATGGCTTGAAAGCCCCGTAAAGATTACCCAATTAAAAGCACGCTTTACACAAATGCATGAGACTTTGCGTCGTCCGACAGGCTTGTTGGTGGCCCAAGCGATTTCTCAGACGATTGCTAGTACATCTAAGATGCAACGGTCCGCTCAATGAGTGTGATTTGGGTCTGCGGTGTTGATGAGGCTGGACGTGGGCCTTTGGTAGGGGCAGTGGTAGCGGGTGCAGTTGTACTTGATCCAAGTCAACCGATCGAAGGTTTAAAAGACTCTAAGAAACTCTCACCAGCGCGTCGTGAATATTTGTATGAGCAAATCATACAAAAAGCTAGAGCCTGGGGCATTGGAGAAGCTTCCCCAACTGAAATTGATGAGATTAATATTTTGCAAGCTACCATGCTAGCCATGCGCCGCGCTATAGAAGACTTATCAATTCGTTTGGGCGCTTGGCCTGATAAGGCGCTGATTGATGGCAATCGTTGTCCAGAGTTACCAATAGCAGCACAAGCCATTATCAAAGGTGACTGCAAGGAGCCAGCTATCTCTGCTGCATCGATATTGGCTAAAGTGACTCGGGATAGACAGATGCAGGTCTTACATGAACTCCACCCTCAATATGGCTTTGCGCAGCATATGGGATACCCAACTGAAGCCCATTTTTCCGCACTGAAACAGTATGGGGTTTGTGCCGAACATAGAAGAAGCTTTTCTCCTGTAAGAAAAGTGCTTGAGAGTATTGTGAGTTAGCCATGAACTTTGATCTGATTAGCTCTAAAGAAAATCCGCTTTTTAAAGAGATACGTCTCTTGCAGGCAATTGGCTCAAAAGGCCAGAAGGCTAGACTTGCCAATAGCCAAGCTTTATTGGAAGGCATTCATCTGATTCAGACCTGGGTGGGCGATCCTGCTCTCAAGACTTTACTGACTTCAGAGTTGGGATTAAAAAACCCTGAAATCTCAGAGGTAGTCTACTCACATCTAGAGATTTGTCCTGACACCAGGGTGTTTCAGTTAGATAGTGCGCTCTGGGAGTTATTGAGCGATTTGGTGAATGCACCGCATATTGCTGGCTTGTTAGATTTACCAAAATCTTCATTAACTCCGCCTCAGTCAATCAGCACTTTATCTGGCGACGTTTTGATCCTAGATCGTATTCAGGATGCAGGTAATGTTGGCTCTATTTTGCGAACTGCCGCAGCTACGGGATTTACTCAGGTGATTGCTTTAACGGGTTGCGCCCATCTGTGGTCAAGTAAAGTCTTGCGGGCAGGCATGGGGGCACATCGTTTGCTAGATCTCCATGAAGGTTGGTCTAATCAACAAGTATTAAGTGCTATTACTGCGCAGCTCCTAGCTGCAACAGCTGATGGAGAGCAAGACCTTTTCTCTCTTAAAAAAGAGCTACTGCATCCTATCGCCTGGGTAATGGGTAGTGAAGGACAGGGCATATCAGAGGATCTTTTAGCGCAAGCTAAAGGCGTATCTATTTCGATTGATCCAAGAGTGGAGTCCTTGAATGTCTCAACTGCAGCAGCGGTTTGTCTATTCGAGACAATACGGGTTAGGCGCAAGTAACTTCTAACTAATAGCCTAACCTAAGAGGGTTTTATCAGACTTAATTGCCTGCAATACAGTCGTAGCAATTTCTTCAATTGACTTGCTTGTAGTCACCACCCACGGGATCGATTCTTTTTTCATCATGGCTGTCGCTTCATTAATTTCGTAACGACAGTTTTCAAGCTTGGCATAATTACTACCGGGTCGTCGTTCATTTCTAATCTCACAAAGACGCTCTGCATCAATCATGAGTCCAAAAATCTTGTTGAGAAAAGGGGCTAGATCCTTGGGAAGGCGTCCACGCTCGAAGTCTTCCGGTATTAAGGGGTAATTAGCTGCCTTTAAACCATATTGCATCGCTAAATAAAGGCTGGTTGGTGTCTTGCCAACCCGGGAGATCCCCACCAAAATAACATCAGCATCTGCTAGATTTTGATTTGACTGGCCGTCATCGTGGGCTAAGGAGTAGTTGATCGCTTCAATCCGGTTCTTGTAGGCATCGGTATCCGCATTGTGATGAAGGCGGTTCATGGCATGGGTAGATTTCATCCCTAGAGCTTCTTCTAAGGGGGCTACAAAGGTTTGGAACATATCCAAAATCAAACCATTTGCTTTGGCAACAATGGCATTCAGTTCAGAATTGACTAATGTAGTAAAAACAATAGGTTGAACCTCATATTTACTAGCGGCTTGATTAATGCTGCTCACTGCATCATGGGCCTTGTCTACACTATCTACAAATGGCACACGAATGTGCTTAAAACTGGTCTCAAATTGGGCCAAGATCGATTGGCTGAAGTTTTCTGCGGTAATGCCAGTACCGTCAGAAACAATAAAAACAATGCGGGTTTGGGTGGACATGAGATTGGCCTATCAGTCGAGGTCAGCACTACAATGGATATTGAATGAAGTATGCCGCATTTTGAGTGGCCGCTTGACCAGTTTCCTTATCTTTTGAGAGTATTTTATGTCCAACCAACAACAAAATAGCAGTATGGCAGATGCCTATGTTTTGCCTTTTGAGCAACTCCGCATGACTGATGTTGAGTCAGTCGGCGGTAAAAATGCATCATTAGGAGAAATGATTTCTCAGTTAGCCACTACTGGGGTTCGTGTTCCAACAGGTTTTGCGACGACTGCTTTAGCGTTTCAGGATTTTTTAGAGCATAACAATTTGACTGAGCGCATTCAAAAGCGTTTAGAAAATCTGAATATCGATGATGTTCGTGCCCTTGCTGAGGCCGGTGCAGAAATCCGTCAATGGATCGAAACTGCCCCATTCCAGTCAAAGCTAGATGAAGAAATTCGTAGAGCATTTGCCATTCTGGATGATTCAGGCAAAGGGTCTTTTGCTGTGCGATCCTCAGCTACTGCTGAAGACTTGCCAGACGCCTCTTTCGCTGGTCAACAAGAGACCTTCCTCAACGTGGAAGGTATTGATGATGTTTTGCATAAGATTCGCGAAGTTTTTGCATCCCTGTATAACGATCGCGCTATCTCTTATCGTGTGCACAAGGGTTTTGCTCATGCTGATGTAGCGCTATCTGCTGGTATTCAGCGTATGGTACGCTCCGATCTGGGTGCTGCGGGCGTGATGTTTACTTTAGATACTGAGTCAGGCTTTAAGGATGTCGTATTGATCACTTCAAGTTATGGCTTAGGCGAGACGGTAGTGCAGGGTGCAGTGAATCCTGATGAGTTCTATGTCTTTAAGACAACATTATCTCAAGAAAAAAAGGCGATTATTCGTCGCTCCTTAGGTTCTAAGTTAATTCAAATGCAGTTTGCTCCTAAAGGCTCTACTGAGAAGGTGCAAACTGTTGATGTCACCCCAGAAAAGCGCAATCGTTTTTCATTAGAAGATGCTGATATTACTGAGTTAGCAAAGTACGCCGTCATTATTGAAAAGCATTACGGTCGTCCTATGGATATTGAGTGGGGTCAAGATGGTCAAGATGGTCGTATCTATATCCTCCAGGCTCGCCCTGAGACTGTCAAGAGCCAAGCTGCAGGGCAGGTAGAAATGCGCTACAAACTTAAGGGCAGCTCAAAAGTGATAGCCAAGGGGCGCGCAATTGGCCAAAAGATTGGTGCTGGTCCAGTGCGTATCATCCGTGATCCTAGTGAGATGGATCGGGTGCAGCCTGGTGACGTATTGGTTGCTGATATGACCGACCCAAACTGGGAGCCAGTCATGAAGCGCGCTTCTGCGATTGTGACTAATCGTGGTGGCCGTACTTGTCACGCAGCGATTATTGCGCGTGAGTTAGGCGTTCCTGCTGTCGTTGGTTGTGGTGACGCTACTGATCAATTACAAGAGGGTATGGTGGTGACAGTCTCCTGTGCTGAGGGTGACGAAGGTCATATTTATGATGGCTTAATCGAAACTGAAGTGACCGAAGTGTCACATGGTGTGTTGCCAGAAATTCCAGTGAAAATTACCATGAATATCGGTAATCCTCAGTTGGCCTTTGATTTCTGCCAAATCCCTAATGCGGGTGTCGGCTTAGCTCGTCTCGAATTCATTATTAATAACTACATTGGCGTTCATCCGCGCGCTGTATTGGAGTACCCCAATATTGATCCTGAGCTAAAGCGTGCAGTTGAGAGTGTTGCTCGCGGTTATGCTAGCCCACGTCAGTTTTACGAAGATAAGTTAGTTGAGGGTGTTGCAACTATTGCAGCTGCTTTTTATCCAAAACCCGTTATTGTCCGCTTGTCAGACTTTAAATCCAATGAATATAAAAAATTAATTGGAGGTTCACGTTATGAGCCTGATGAAGAAAATCCAATGCTTGGTTTCCGGGGAGCTTCCCGTTATATTTCTAAGGACTTTGGTGAGGCATTTGCATTAGAGTGCGCTGCTATGAAGCGGGTGAGAGAGGACATGGGGCTTGATAACGTAGAAATCATGATTCCATTTGTTCGCACCATCAAACAAGCAGAGCGCGTTATTAATATGATGGAGAAGCTAGGGCTCAAGCGTGGCGTCAATGGCTTACGACTCATCATGATGTGCGAGATCCCATCTAACGCCATCTTGGCAGATCAGTTCCTCGAGTACTTTGATGGTTTCTCTATTGGTTCTAACGATATGACACAGTTAACTTTAGGTCTTGATCGTGACTCAGGTATGGAATTACTTGCAATTGACTTTGATGAGCGCGATCCAGCTGTTGAGTTCATGATTGCTCGTTCAATTGAAGCATGCCTTAAGCAAAATAAATACGTCGGCATTTGTGGACAAGGGCCTTCTGACCATCCTGATTTTGCTCGTTGGTTAGTGGAGAAGGGTATTTCTTCAATCTCACTGAATCCAGATAGCGTCGTTGCGACTTGGGAGATGCTGGGTAAGCAGTAATAGTGGCCTGTGGTTTGTATGCACTAAGAAAGTGCATACAAACTGATTTAGGCGTTTAAATCACCCCTGGCAATACGTCCCTTTTGGACTTCCCATTCGCGCTCTTTGGTGGCGGCACGTTTGTCATGCTGCTTTTTACCTCGTGCTAAGCCAATTTCACATTTCACATTTCCTTTGGAGAAATGAAGGTTCAGTGGGACAAGGGTGTAACCCTTTTGCTCAACCTTACCAATTAACTTCCTGATTTCAATAGCATTCAGAAGGAGTTTTCTAGTGCGCGTACTATCAGGGACAATATGGGTAGAGGCCGAAAGTAGGGGGGTAATATGGCAGCCAATCAGAAACAGCTCCGCCTTGCGGATGACGACATACGCTTCTTTAATGTGCGCGCGACCAGCACGAATGGCTTTGACTTCCCAGCCTTCGAGCACTAGCCCTGCCTCAAAACGTTCTTCGACAAAATAATCAAAGAAGGCTTTTTTGTTATCGACGATACTCATAGTTATTTAGCTTCTCAAGATCGATTATGGCAGACGTCAACAAGACCGTTTTAATTAACCAATCAGCCGACCGAATGTATGGTTTGGTTACTGATGTAGCGCGTTATCCCGAGTTTCTCCCTTGGTGCGGCGGGGTCGAAATTTATGAGCAAACGGAAACCATCCTCGATGCCAAAATTAAGATCCATTTCAAAGGTATAAACCAGTTTTTCCATACTCGGAATATTAACCATCGACCTGAAAAGATTGATATGGTGTTTGTTGACGGCCCTTTTAAGCGCTTTTCAGGGCAGTGGAACTTCATTCCCTTAAAGGAAGATGCCTGTAAGGTCGAATTTAAGCTTCAATGGGAATTCAAGAGCGCTATTTTGGATAAGATCATTGGGCCGGTTTTTGGGTATATTGCGGGCACCTTTGTAGACTGTTTTGTAAAACGAGCCGAAGAGCTTTATGAGTAGGCCTTCCTTAGATATTGTGCTCTGTGATGCAAGGCAGGGCGAGCCTGTTTTAAAGCCATTCCGATTACTTTTATCAAATGACGAGCTACCTACAGTAGGTTTGGCCCTGTTGAAAGCAGGAATTGCCAAGGGCCCAAATGACCCCATTCTTTCAAGAAAAGGCTGTTTTGGGGTCTTTGGTAAGCGCAAAGAATGGGATAGCCCTCTTTACCCTGGAGATCGTCTAGAGCTTTATTCAGCCTTATTGATAGACCCTAAAACAGTTCGTCGGAAGAAGGCTAATCAGAACCAAGACGCCAAATTCCAAGCTGCAGCAGCTAAAAGAAAGGCTAGGAGGCTATAATCTGTTTTTGTGACTAGGGGTTTTGTATGCGACTCATTCAAAAAGCACTCACTTTTGACGATGTGCTCCTCGTACCGGCC
>JABMMT010000273.1 GCA_013205155.1 Betaproteobacteria bacterium
ACCGAAGAGATGCCTTGTTCCAAGATATCGATCATGCTTACCATCCTTAGACGTCCAGGATGGGGGTCATGGGGGCCATCTCTGTATTCTACGATGCGAGAATTGACGCGACTTTGGAGTAGGAACTGCATGTATTGATCCTGATCATCACGATCCATTTCGCCACCAGCATGTCGCTCATTTTGATATTGCTGGTAGAGCTGGTAGTGCTCATCTTTGTAGCCTAAGTTCAAAACGTGTGCTTCCAGTCCAGCGTGTTTTTTTTGTGCACGGCGCTGACTACGAGTAGGGGAAAACTGATTCACTAAAATGCGGGTAGCAATACATGCCTTACATTGATCGCAATAAGGGCGGTAGGTATACAGACCACTTCTACGAAACCCGGCATTCAGTAGTTCACCATAAATATCAGCATGAATTAAGTGCGATGGGGTAGCCACCTGAGAACGCGCGAGGCGATTAGGCAGGTAGCTGCATTCATATGGTGCAGTGGCATAAAACTGGAGCGCTGTGAGGGGAAGTTCTTTTAGCTGGGTCATAACCAGTAGTTCAAAATGTCTTTATTAAAGGCCCAAGGTTCTTCAATATTAGTTTGATTTAGTGAAGTTTGCAGATTTACTAGAAATTGAGAGCGTGGGATTGGGGAAGCCCCCAGCGAACTTAAATGAGCGGTCTCTTGCTGGCAGTCAATCAGACGGATCTGATTTTGTAGGCACCAGGCACTTAATGCAGCCAAAGCGAATTTGGAGGCATTGCTTTCATCGCTAAACATAGATTCTCCAAAAACCATAGCCCCAAAGGAAACGCAATAAAGTCCGCCGATCAGTTTTTCCCCATCAGTCACGGCAATACTGTGGGCATGGCCTTCCTCATGCAGCGCGGTATAGGCATCCATGATTTCATGGGTGATCCAGGTGCCATCTTGATCTTTTCTATTGCTAGTTGCGCATGCTCGTACGACCGCGCTAAAGTCGGTATCTACCTGTATCTCTGATTGAGGATCTTTACAAAAATGACGAATCTGCTTTTTGAGTGATTCGCTGCATTTGAAATTCTGGGGATCTAATACCATTCTAGGATCAGGTGACCACCATAAAACAGGCTGATTGTCTGAGTACCAGGGAAATATTCCAGATTGATATGCGCGTGTTAACTGACCAGGATAAATCCGCTCACTAACTGCGATTAAGCCAGGAACACTCGGGTCTGGATCGATTTCAGTTAGTGGGTTAGGAAATGGGTCATGAGGACCTAGCCATTGAATCAGGCTCATGCTTTAATCATTGAATTTTTTCAGACGACAAAACATCGCGACTACGAACATGAAATTCATTTCCAGATTCGAGTATACCTGCTGCACGATCTGCAAAAAACCATTCTAAGGTTTGCTTAACAGTGGGAAAGGCTAACTCATTCCATGGAATCTCGTGCTCATGAAAAAGAGCAACTTCTAAACTTTCTTCGCCAGCATAAAAACTAGGCTCAGTCATCGTAGCAAGATAGAAGAGGTGCACTTGTTGCGCATGCGGAACATTTAGCAAGGAATAGAGCGGCCCAACTTGGACTATGGCGCCAGCTTCTTCAAACGTTTCTCGGGCAGCCCCAGCGCTGGTACTTTCGCCAAGCTCCATAAAGCCAGCAGGAAGCGTCCAATACCCATGACGCGGAGCAATGGCACGTCGACATAGCAATACTTGTTTGTCATACACTGGGATACAACCCACAACATTTCTGGGATTTTGATAATGAATACTGCCGCAGGCATCACATACAAAACGCTCGCGTGAATCATCAGCAGGAATCTTTAAACTCACTGTGCTTGCGCAGTTTGGACAAAACTTCATGGCAACTTTCTAAAAATAGGCTTTGATAGCCCCACGCAGGGCATTACTAAGAATAATCTCACTTGCCATTGAAACATCTTTAATAGTCAGGTTAGCTTCACGGGCATTCATTTGAGGATCAGCCAGGAGTACAACTCGCATGACGCCAGGAAGAAGACCAGCAGTCAATGGAGGGGTCAGCCATTCAGTGCTATTAAGGGGCTTGATAAAAACGCTTGTTCTACCACCTTCAGTCACAAAGCCTTGCTCATTTGTAAAGAGCGCATCAAAGCCACCTAACTTCACTGCCGCTTGCCAGGCTTGATCGTAAATATGGCGCTGGCTTACCTTATGTTGTAACAGGGGATCCCCAGAAAACATGACGCCGTCACTAGGCAGAATATCTTTAGCCCAAAATATTTTCACCGTTTGATCAATAGGCTCCAAAAGACCCGAAGTACAACTGAGCTGACCATTGTTCGCAAGATCTAGGCGCAGTCGAAAGGATTGACTGTGGTCTAAGCTCGCACTGAGATTGCATACAGAGGATTGAGCATCTTGGCGATTAAATCGAATGCCCAAGGATGCGGCTGAGTATTCCATTCGATCAAGATGAGCCGCCAATCGTTGCGGAAGCCCTTGTATGACAGCAATCGTTTCAAATAGACCAGTTGCGCTAGGAAGACTTTTTAAGAATGCAGACTTGATCTGGCATTCTTCCCATTCTTGAGTGGCATCAGAATCAATCGTAATACCCGCACCGACACCAAGAGTGAATTGGCTTGCATGAGATTGTGCATTCTCTTCAATTTCGACTGTGCGAATCGGAACGCTAAAAGCAAAATCGCCATTTGGATCAAGCCAACCTAAGGCGCCACAATAATACCCGCGATCAAAGGGCTCAAGCTTTTGAATAATTTCCATGCTGCGCTTTTTGGGTGCCCCCGTCACTGACCCACAGGGAAACACTGCATTGAATACCTCATGCAAGCTCGTGTGAGGCTTGATTTCTCCCTCTACGGTAGAGGTCATCTGCAATACATCTCCGTGCCTAGCTACTTCAAATAAATTGGGAACTTTTACTGTTCCCGGCAGAGAAATTCGACTCAGATCATTGCGTAGTAAATCCACAATCATGACGTTTTCAGCTTGATTCTTAGGATCTTCTGAAAGAGCACTTGCGCCTACCGAAAGGGCATTCGCAGTTCCTTTCATTGGCATTGCTTTTAATATCGCAGCAGCCTTTTGAATGAAGAGCTCTGGTGATTGCGAGAGGATGTACTGATTACTTTGTTCTAGGTAGGCGCCAAACCGTCCTGGTTGACGCTCTCGCAATCTACTATAAAGAGCTAAAGGAGAGCCATATGTTTTACCAGTAATGCGATAGGTATGATTAATCTGGTAAGTATCACCACTACGAATATATTCTTGAATGCGGGCAATATCGGCAGAAAACTGCGCTTGATCTATCGATTCATGTACATCAAGAACACCAGCAATCTGATCATCAGAGCTTGACTGGTTTAGCTGATCTGTAATGAGTGCATCAACTTGATCTTTAGATAGTTTTTGATAGTCCATAAAAGACCACGCCTGCATGATTGGGTGAGCATGGTTAGTAGAACGGGCTGGTAAGTGATGTATGAGTTTCCCCAGTTCATAAGAAAAAACAGCAATCAGATAATGACCTTTATCTAGCGCCGCAGTTAATTCTGCTAAACAGTTGTTGATAGCAAGCTGATCTTGCGCAGCATTATCGCTAGGAAGAATGCACCATGTTTGTAGAGGTGAGTCGTATAAACGACTAGTGGGCTGCGCAGAGCTGCTATGTGCATCATCAAGCAGAATCATAGCCAGCAGCTCTAGTGGGTTCTAAGAAGACTTATTTAAGCAGTGTGGCTGATTCAATCGTTACTGTTTTAGCGGGCACATCAGCCATGCGACCCATGCGGGGAGCAGAGGCCACCATGGTCGGTACCTTACGAATAGCATCGATGGTTTGGGTACCAGAAATGACTTTGCCAAAAACGGTATAGCCATTACCCATTGCATTAGGAAAATCTAAGGCCTGATTGTCTTTAACATTGATAAAGAATTGGGCGGTAGCAGAGTCAGGATCGGAAGTGCGCGCCATTGCAATCGTGTAGTTATTGTTCTTAAGGCCATTGTTGGCCTCAGAGACGACTGGTGAGTCGGTTGACTTTTGTGTCAAGTCAGCAGTAAACCCACCACCTTGAATCATAAAGCCATCAATCACGCGATGGAAAATGGTGCCATTATAAAAACCATTTTTTACATAATTTAAAAAGTTCGCTGTAGTTTTGGGTGCTTTATCTGCATCGAGCTCCACTACAAAATTACCCATCGTGGTTTTGAATTCAACTTTAGGACCCGCAAAAGCTGCTTGGCTAGTAAGACATATGAAGATCAGAGCAAGACTGGCAAAAAACTGACGCATAACTTCTCCTTAAATAAATGAAACGTATATCTATATTGTATTGTGCTACTGAAATCATTTTTTCAAAGTAAACCATTTGGCACCTTGCCGGCATAGGCATAAGAAGCCTCCTCAAACATGCCGGGCCTGGCAAGATAGTCTAATGTCCAATCAATGGTGTCTACACCCCAGAAGCAGCGATGATTGACTATCAAAGCAGGCACCCCAAAAGCACCATCAAGCTTGGCCTGATTTGTATTTGCGACTAAGCGCTCTTTAATCTCAAGGCTATCAGGTTTCGGCATATCAGCAGCAAAGCCTAAATAGATGCAAAATTCTGACCAAGACAGACTGGGATCTTTGCCTTCGACCCAAATGTAATCAAATGCTTTCTCAACCATCTCCCAGCTAGCCTGCTGCTCTAATAGCAGGCGCTGCGGTGCTACTGTTATAAATGGGTGATGCTCTGGAAAGCGAAACGGAATACCTAATTTTTCTGCTTGCCATATACAAAACTGATAGAAATGGGGTCGCTTGACAGCAACTTCTCCAGGACCCTTGTTATTAGTGGCTCGCAGTAATCCACCCAATAAAACCGGCACTGGAGTGATATCGAGTTTAGATTCCAGACGCTGTCGTTGCTTAATATAAAAGTAAGCAAATGGAGAAATAATGTCGTAATAAAAAGTAGCGGCTACTTTTGAACTCATTTCTTTTTCGCCTCTTGGTCTAGATTAAGTAAAAAAGCCATCTTCTCGCTGATTTGGGTTTCAAGTCCGCGTTGTACCGGCTCATACCAATGAGGTTGAGCCATGCCTTCGGGTAAATAGGATTCACCGGCAGCATAAGCATGGGGTTCATCATGGGCGTAACGATATTCTTTGCCATGCCCAAGGTCTTTCATGAGCTTTGTGGGGGCATTACGTAAATGATTGGGAACTGGTTTAGATTGATCCTGAGCGACATAAGCTCTTGCAGCATTAAATGCCTTGTAGCTGGCATTGCTTTTAGATGCTACCGCTAAATACACTACTGCTTGACCTAAAGCCAGTTCGCCTTCAGGAGAGCCGAGTCTTTCATAAGTGAGTGCAGCATCATTAGCTAATTGCATTGCCCTAGGATCTGCTAAGCCAATATCTTCCCATGCCATACGAACAATCCGACGGGATAAATAACGAGGATCTACACCACCGTCCAACATCCGACAGAGCCAATAAAGAGCAGCGTCTGGATGAGAGCCTCTGACAGACTTATGCAGCGCTGAGATCTGGTCATAAAACTGATCTCCCCCTTTGTCAAAGCGACGGGCTTGAGTCGAAAGGGCATTCTCGATAAAGGCTTGATCGATGATCTTGCCACTAGCACTAGGATTGCTGGTGGCATTATGGATTTGCTCAAGCAAATTCAGAAGGCGGCGAGCATCACCATCAGCATGGGCAATCAGCCTGTCAATTGCATTGTCTTCAAATTGGAGATCAGGCATAGCAAGTTCGCGTGCACGAATCAATAACTCCTTCAGCTCAGCGGCGCTGAGAGACTTTAAGACATACACTTGAGCTCGCGATAGCAGTGCGGAGTTCACCTCAAATGAAGGATTCTCAGTCGTAGCGCCAATAAAGGTAAACAAGCCTGACTCAACATGAGGTAACAGGGCATCTTGTTGGCTTTTATTAAAACGATGAATTTCATCTACAAATAAGATGGTTTGTTTTCCATACTGAGCCATATTCTGCTGTGCTTGCTCAATCGCTTCGCGGATTTCTTTGACACCGGCTAATACAGCAGAGATGGCAATGAACTCTCGATCAAATGCTTTTGCAGAAAGACGTGCCAAAGTCGTTTTTCCAACGCCAGGTGGCCCCCATAAAATCATCGAGTGGGGCTTGCCAGATGCAAATGCAAGATTGAGGGGCTTGCCACTAGCCAATAGATGGGTTTGCCCAATCACTTCTTCAATTGTTTTGGGGCGCAGCGCTTCCGCCAATGGAGGCGGGGGAGTGCTATCAAATAAGCTACTCATGAAAAATCATGCTTGAACAAATAGAATGACTAGGGCCGCCCAAACAAGACAAGCTGAAGCAATATAGGTCAAGCGATTACGCATAGTCATAAATGCTTGACGTGCTTCATCACTAGAAAAATAATATTGATAAGTATTTTGATCAATATTGCGCTGGATGATTAAAGTAGAGGCGAGAATCACTAGTCCAACAGGGATGTAAATATTGAGGGCTAACCATGCCACTAGAGCTGGAATGACACCCCAAATCCAAGCATTGCGATCCTCCCAGCGGTCACCAGGAGGGGCTTCGCCAAGGGTATGCAAGTTAGCACCCCAGTGTAGGGCGCCCATAAATGAAGTGATCACTGCCCCATATCCTGCCAGAGATTCAGCGCTGAGGTAATTTAATGGAGTTGGCGCCAATTGCACTAGTAAGGCTAAACCAATAAAGGGAATCAATCCTGCATAAGCTAATTTAAGGAGAAGCGGGGGAAGTGGGTTCACAAGGACGTCTATTCTGGATAAGGTTTTAATGAATAAAAAAAGTTATTTAAATTACTTGTCGTAGGTATACACGCCTCGACCAGATTTGCGGCCAAGATATCCTGCGGCAACCATTTCTCTTAAGAGTGGACAAGGTCGGTATTTAGAATCACTAAAGTTTTCAAAATACACTTCCATGACTGCTAAGCAAGTATCTAGGCCAATCAAATCAGCCAAGGCTAAAGGCCCAATCGGTTGATTGCAACCCAGTTTCATACCAGCATCAATATCTTCAGGGCTTGCTAAGCCTTCAGATAAGACAAAGAAAGCCTCGTTGATCATCGGTAACAAAATGCGATTGACCACAAAACCTGGTGAGTTTTTGACTGTAATGGGTTCTTTGCCTACGCGTTTTGCCATCTCAATAATGGCGGCATGAGTAGCATCACTCGTTTGTAATCCCCGAATCACTTCTACTAATGCCATCAAGGGCGGCGGGTTGAAAAAGTGCATGCCAATAAAGCGTGCTGGGTTGGAATCGAGTGCCGCCAGTTTGGTGATCGATAGAGAGGAGGTGTTGGTAGCAACAATGGTGTCTTTGCTGACAATCCCATCAACTTGCTTCAAAATCTTTTCTTTAATTGCTTGATTTTCAGTCGCTGCTTCAATGACTAATCCAAGGCCCTTGAAGTCTTCATAAGAGGTACTACCTTTAATACGCTTTAAGGCAGCATCTTTTGCATTAGTAGTAAGCACCTCTTTTTTAACTAAACGATCTAAGCTCTTGCTGATTTGATCAAGCCCACGTGTAACAGCTGCTTCGTTAATATCAACCATGACGACATCAAGACCGGCAACAGCGCATACTTGTGCGATGCCGTTACCCATGGTTCCCGCACCGATCACGCCGACTGATTGAATCTTCATTTCATTTCCTTTTTTGATACTGGGTTGAACCAAATAGTTGTTCTCTTGCTTTCTCATCATGTAATGGTTTACGTAGCGCAGTTAATACTTCGCATCCCCGCTTTACTGCAGGCCGATCACCAATCTTCTCAAACCATTTTTTAAAATTTGGATATTCATCTACAGTAATCCCTTGATTTTTCCAGTTGCGAGTCCAGGGAAAAATGGCTATATCTGCTATGGAATAGGTCTTACCAGCAATGTAGGGATTATCTTTCAGTTGGCTATTTAGGACGCTATATAAGCGCTTTGCCTCATTGGTATAGCGATTGACGGCGTAGTCAATTTTTTCAGGGGCATAAATCCGGAAATGGTGGTTCTGACCCAGCATGGGGCCTAGACCACCCATTTGAAACATCAGCCATTGCAGCACTTCATATTTTCCACGGGTAGAGGAGGGTAAGAATTTCCCAGTTTTCGCTGCGAGATACAAAAGAATGGCCCCAGATTCAAAAATACTGATTGGTTTTCCATCGGGCCCATTGGGATCAACCAGTGCGGGGATTTTATTATTCGGGCTGATTTTTAAAAAATCAGGAGCAAATTGATCGCCTGATCCAATATTAATTGGGTGTGCAATCCAGTCTTGATTGAGTCTAAAGCCACACTCTTCAAGCATGATATGAACTTTATGCCCATTGGGGGTAGACCAACTGTAGACGTCGATCATATCTGGATTTAATTTCTCTTTTTTCATTTCATTTCCCATTTTCTATAGTTGTTGTAAGCGCTCTAAGGCATTCGCTAATGTTTTTTCTTGTTTGGCAAAGCAAAACCGAATGACGCCAGATTCAGTAGGGCGCTCATAAAAAGCAGAAACTGGAATAGCAGCTACCCCAACATCTTTAGTGAGCCATTCACAAAAGTTAGCTTCATTGAAGCTTGCTTGGGGAATATTTAATTTTGAATAATCAACGCACTGAAAATACGTTCCCGGCGTTGGTAATAATTTAAAGCCAGTTTTATCTAAGCCTGCCCTAAAGAAATCTCGCTTTGCTTGATAAAACTGGGGCAGATTTAAGTAATGTGTCGCATCCGATAAATAAGTTGCTAGTCCGTACTGCATCGGTGTGCTGACTGTAAAGACGTTAAATTGATGAACCTTACGAAATTCTTTACTCAGGGCGGCGGGAGCAGCGACATAACCCACTTTCCAGCCTGTTACATGATAGGTTTTGCCAAAACTTGAAATCAGAAAACTTCTAGCGGCTAAGGTAGGATGAGAGGCGATGCTGTGATGCTTGGCGCCGTCGTAAACCATATGCTCATAGACCTCATCACTCAGAATCAATGCCGATGTGTCTTGTACTAAAAGCGCTAAACGATCTAGGTCAGCAAGATTCCAAACCATACCAGTTGGATTGTGTGGCGTATTGATGATCAGAAGTCGAGTTTTAGAGTTGAGTGCGCTTGTGAGGGCTTCCCATGGAATTTCATATGAACTGACTTGTCCATTGTCATCTCGCACTGCTTGTAAAGAAACAGCGATGACTTTACCGCCAGCTAATTCAATAGAGGGCCTATAACAATCATATGCAGGCTCGATGATCACAACTTCGTCGCCTGGGCTGACGCAAGCGAGTATGGCTGTCAAAATGCCTTGAGTACCACCTGCAGTAATAGTGATCTCCGTATCGGGATCGTAGTCATGCTTGTATAGATTCTTAATCTTTTGTGAGATTTCATGACGCAATTCCGAAACACCAATCATTGGGGGGTATTGATTGTGATCGGCTAACATCGCCTCATTGACGTTGGATATGAGTTTTCGGTCACAAGGAAAGTCAGGAAAGCCTTGACCTAAATTAATTGCTTGATGCTCAGTAGCAAGAGCAGACATGATCGTAAAAACCGTGGTTCCTACATTCGGTAAACGACTTGGAAATAGTGGGTTGAGGTCCTGATTTTGGTTCATAGAAAGGATGCGTTAGGATTTAGGGCAGAGTAATCTTGTTGTCGCTAGAATGGAAGTAATTCATAAACAAATTGTGCCATGCTGATCGTTCTTTCACCCGCTAAATCATTAGATTACAAGACCCCAGTCCAGGTTAAGGCGCCCACCTTACCTGAGTTTGTTGCCGAATCAGCCAAGCTGATCAGCGATCTGAAGAAACTATCTCCTCAGCAGGTAGCCCAATTAATGGGTTTATCTGACCAATTAGCTGCTTTGAATGTGGGTCGCTATCGTGATTGGTCGTCAAAATTTACTGCGGCCAATAGCAAGCCTGCTATTTATGCCTTTGATGGGGACGTTTACGATGGCTTTGATGTCAAGTCACTCAATGCCAAGGCGCTTGATTTTGCCCAAGACCATGTTCGAATCCTATCCGGATTATATGGGGCCCTCAGGCCTTTGGATTTGATGCAAGCTTATCGCCTTGAGATGGGAACCTCTTTAAAGAATGCCCGCGGTAAGGACTTATATGCGTTTTGGGGTAGTAGGGTGACTGATTCTCTAAAGAAAGCCTTAACAAAGGATAAAAAGCCCGTATTGTTGAACTTAGCCTCAGAGGAGTACTTCAAGGTCTTGCAGCCCAAAGAGCTAGGATGTCCAGTGATTGCGCCAGTGTTTCAAGATGCAAAGGATGGTAAGTACAAAATCATTTCTTTTTATGCAAAGCGAGCTCGTGGTCTGATGGCTCGTTATGTAGTGGAGAATCGTATTAGTGATCCCGCTGACTTAAAAGGTTTTAACCTAGATGGTTATCGATATTATGCCGCTGATTCCAAAGTGGATAAGCCAGTCTTTAGACGTGCAGAGAGAAAATAATGGCCGTACATCGTACTAAGTCCTCACAGCGTTCATCACCAGAGGCAGAGCGGTTGGTAGCTGACGCAATCTCTCTAGCTGCCTCCGGAAGTCAAATCGAGGATCGCTTTTGGGAAGAGCGCTTAAACATTCGCTTGATGCGTTTGTTAAAAAGCCAAAACCAAAATGTGATTGATGCCGCCCTAGATCAAACCTTTCGTATCAATACTGTCGCTTTTGAGGTACTGGCTGACACTGCTGAAACCTTGGCTGAATCACTCAAGTTGGAATTTGAGGGTCAAGAGTGGGATGTGCTCTTACTCGCTTTACCAATAGTGGCCCACACCCGCTATCAAATTCCTTCTGGCCCTTTACCGGTAGGCATGATTGAAGCAACAGCACAGTCTTTAAACACAGCTATTGCCGCTAGTGATACCCGTTTAGCGATTGTTCCTTGGCTCTATAGTATTGATCAGATGCCCCATTCGCACTGCCAAACTCGAGTCTTAACTGAAGCCTTGGCCACTGCAGCTATTTCTTCAAAGGAAGTCAAGTTAGAGTTGCGAGACATGTCTGAAACCATTGCTGTTCTAGCAGACCCCCGTTTCATTATTGCTGCATTATGTGCCCCTAAGGGGTCGCCGATATTTCGCTGGCAAGCCGAGCCACCTATCCGACAAGAGCGTGGCGTGAGTCTCATTGCTTGGCAAAATGCCATGCATGATCCGGTAGCCTCTTTGTTACCAGGATGTGAGTTTGAGCTGTTATTGCCCGAATCTTATTTTACTAATTGCCGTTTAGCAGATAAACATGTCCGACCATTAAGCATTCGTGCAGCAGTCAATTACATGGAGAGCACTATTGGTATTTTGCCTGCTGGCTTATCTTGTGTGGTTGGTGCCTTTGGCGAAGAGCAGGCGGATGAGTACCGAATTGCATTTAGCACAAAGGGATCTTCTGAGGTCATGTATGGCGTGATATGGCCTCTTTATGATCGTGAGACAGTTGCAAATGACGCATTGAATGACTTGTCAGATGACGAAAGCCCCATTAAGAAGATTTGTGATGCCTTGCATGATGCTGGAGTAGAGGACGTATTCCGTCATGCCATGTTGTTTGAACCAGAATTGTGTGACGACTGCGGAGCGCCTTTATTTCCCGATCGATCTGGGGAGGCTGTGCATGCTGAAATGCCTGAAGATGCTCCAACCCAGCAACCTCTGTTTCATTAATGATTGGCTGAGGAAATAAAAAAGCCGAGGATCACTCGGCTTTTTAATGGATGCTGCTACGAAACTTAATTCGGTGTAAAAGGTTCTGCTCCGGCAAATAAATGAGGCAATTTACCAGACTTCATTTCTGCGGTTTGGCAAAAATCAGCCAAACGAATACCCGCCTTAATGTTAAAGAGCATTGCTTTATTTCCGAGCACTACGAGATCATGACCTGAGCTTGTGTTCTTGTAGCGCAGGCTTCCTGGAAGAGAGGTTTGGCGCTCCAAATCATAAGACTTGGACTCCCAAGTGATACGAATCCTCTCTGTTGTGCCTGTTGTTCTAAATTGCTTACTATCACTACAGGTCCAAACAACTTCTTCATTTGCAAATACGTGTGCGGTAAAGCCTAGACCTGCAAACGCAACGCTCATGGCAAGAAGGGTTTTTTTCATTGGTCATTTCCTGATGAGAGCAAGTGCTTTAC
>JABMMT010000274.1 GCA_013205155.1 Betaproteobacteria bacterium
GTGTGTGGTGGCTTTGCTGCGCCACTCCAGCATGCTGACCGTGCATTGATTGTGCCTGCAAATGACTTTGATTCTATCTTTGCAATGAATCGCATTATTCAGGCCATTGGCGCCAAAGCGAAAAACTACAACGTACGATTAGGCGGTGTGATTGCCAATCGCAGTAAAGATACTGATCAAATCGACAAATTTAATGCGCAAGTCGGATTAAAGACGATGGCTCACTTCCCAGACTTAGATGTGATTCGTCGTAGCCGTCTGAAAAAGTCGACCTTATTTGAAATGGAATACTCTCCTGAACTTGAATTAGTCCAGCAAGAGTACATGCGTTTGGCTGCGGCACTCTGGCTTGGATCGGATCCATTGCCATCAATCCCGATGAAAGATCGCGATATATTTGATTTGCTCGGTTTTGATTAACTAAGTTACTTAATCACTGGGCATGCCAACCAGCTTGGCAGTCATCTCCCAGAGGTCTTTACTGAGTTTCTCGCTCTTGGCTTTCATGGAAAGCTCTTGAGCGAAAGGCTCTCTGATAGCTGAGTTACGATTGCCCCAGCTCCAGTGAACACCTGATTGGGTAAAGCGCGGATCTGCTATAACTTGAGCAACCCTTTCACCAGCAAGCTCTTGGGTCACATAACCTTTAGTAATGTTTTTCTGAAACCAGGGAAATATTTTTTGGAAGAGTGGCGGGGTATCTCTAAAGAGTGCTGTTTCAGCTACACATCCAGGATATAGAGTGTTAAAGATCACGCCAGTACTGGAGTGATATCTTTTTTGTAACTCTCGATTCATGACCATATTGCATAACTTACTATCTTTGTATGCCTTACCTGGTTTAAATGGTTTTCCGTTGATCATGGCAATCGGTGCTTTAAAGCCAGCCATTAGACCTTCAAGAGCACCAATATCAGCAGGAGCTGGGATAGGAACTTTGCCACCGAATTCTTCTGAGTTTGCTGTCACGGTACCTAATGTAATGAGACGCGCATGCTGATGCTCTTTAGCAGTTTGGATGAGATTATTGAGTAGCATTCTACTTAAAACATAGTGTCCAAAATAATTGGTTGCTACGCTAATCTCGAATCCCTGAGGGGAGCGTGCTGGTTCTTTTAAGAGTGGCAGGTAAGTCGCTGCATTACAGAGCAAAGCATTGAGCTGTTGACCGCTGTCATTAAAGCGCTGCACAAATGCTCTAACACTATCGAGATTCCCAAGGTCTAACTGCCAGATTTCAAATTGGCTTGAATCCAATTGATGTGTCTTAGCAACTAACTCCATTTTTTGGGGATCTCTGACTGCCAGAATCAGTCGCCAATTTCGAGCTAGTAGGGCCTTAGTAGCATATAAGCCAACGCCAGACGAGGCCCCAGTAATAATTGCAAGTGCTTGATTTGTAGTGGAAGTCATTTTTCTATTACAGTCTTAGTTTTGGTAAATATTAATTATTGTCATTTTAAGGCTAGAAATCGATGTTCCTAAAAGCGCTCAAGATCATTGCTCTTGTATTAACATCCTTTATAGTGCTTGCTGCCCTCTATTTATGGACGCCGGATAAGCCTAAAGCAGAGTTAGAGAAAATGTATAGCTCACCTAAAAATGCTTATGCCAATGCATTGGGAGTCAAAATTCATTACCAAGATACTGGGCCTTCCAAAAATCCAATACCCATACTATTTTTGCATGGCTTTGGGGCAAGTTTGCAGACATGGGATGCCTGGTCAGAGTCTTTAAGGAATGACTACCGTGTTATATCCGTTGACTTGCCAGGATTTGGCCTCACTGGAGAAGACCCTAGCGGCATCTATACCGATCAGAGAAGCGTAGAAGTAATAGAAGCTTTTCTCAAAGAGCTGAAGATTCCCAAGGTAGTACTAGTGGGTAATTCTATGGGCGGAAAGTTTGCTTGGCAATTTGCAGCTCGTTATCCAGATCAGGTGGTTAAGCTGGTGCTCATATCTCCGGATGGCTATGCTAGCCCTGGAATAAAGTACGGTAAAAAGACAGAAATTCCAGCAATTGCTCAGCTCTATCGCTATTTCTTTTCTAAAACCTTTTTAGAGATGAACCTTGAGCCAGCCTACGCTAATCCAAAAACATTAAATGATGCTTTGGTGAATCGTTACTATGATTTGATGTTAGCTCCTGGGGTGAGGGGCGCAATCTTGGCTCGTATGCAACAAACTGTTTTGCAAGACCCAGTACCATCTTTAGCGAACATCAAGGTCCCGACGCTATTAATCTGGGGTGAAAAAGATGCTTTTATTCCCATTGCAAATTCAAATGATTACTTGAAGGTGATGCCCAATGCTAAAAGAGTATCCTTACCTAATATTGGTCACTTACCGCAAGAAGAGCAGCCAAGTATTGGTCTTGCGGCACTCAAAGAGTTTTTATAAGCAATGAAACGAATACCCTTAGATTGGCCTAATCGACAACACAGCAGTGTTGTCACCGTCGGAGATTTGGATTGGCATATTCAGCTTGCAGGTAAAGGCCCTGTTGTTTTGCTACTTCATGGCACTGGCAGTTCAACCCATTCTTGGTCAGACCTGATTCCTTTATTAGAAAACGATGCACAAGTCCTCGTGCCGGATTTGCCAGGTCATGCCTTTACCTTAGGAGCAAAATTAGAAGATCTAAAGCTTGATGAGATAGCACATTCATTGCAATTACTGATCGATCAATTAGGAATTGAAGCACCGTCAATCGTAGTGGGCCACTCTGCTGGAGCACCCTTAGCGCTTCGTTTTGCAGTGGCCGCATTAAAGCCACCTAAGTTGGTGATTGCTTTAAATCCTTCTTTTATTCCGCCGCCAGCTGTCTATACCAGTTTCTTTGGGCCACTGTTAGGCCCCATTACGCGATCCTCAACACTTTCTAGCTTGCTCGCTTCACTTTCCCCCAGCTTGGGGATGGTAGATAAGTTGCTCGATTCAACTAACACCATCTTGCCAGAGACTCGCAGAGTCTATTACCGAAAACTCTTTGAGCGTTCAGACCATGTACTTGGCTCAATGAATTTCATGGCAGCAGCTGATATTCAAACAGTATTAGAGGAAGCCAATTTGTATCAAGGTAAATTAATTTGCGTCTTAGGCAATCAAGATGCGTGGATTCCAGTAAAACCCTTAGAGAAGATCATTCGGGATTATTTTCCAACTGCAGAGATCTTGAAGTGGGAGGGTGGTCATATCATGCATGAGCTTGAGTCAAGCAAGGTGGCGCAACTAATTCTTCCGGAGCTGACTGAACCTAAGGGCTAAGATTTTTTAAGCCCTTGCATGATTGCTTGAGAGACTTCATTTGCGCCTGCGTTAGGCAAAGGCAAGTACATCGACCCCAGTAAGGCTGCCATTGCCTTGCCTTCATCCCTAGCTTGCGGTGAAGTATCAATCCACAAGGACTTAAAAGAATAATGAGAAGCAGTACGTGCTGACTGCTGCGCATCTTCCATTGCTTTGGGTCTACCAGGAGAGCCATCTTTAGCAATATTGGCTCGGCCATCGGTTAAGAAAACTAAGGTGGGAGTGAGTCCTTTTCTCATTGATACACTCGCAACTTCAAAAGACTCATCAATCGCGCGAGATAAGGGGGTCCCACCCCCACCAGGAAGACCGCTTAAGGCTCGCTTAGCTTTGACTAATGAGCGAGTAGGGGCTAAGACTAATTCGGCAACACTACCCCTAAATGACATTACCGCCACTTGATCTCGTCTGATATAGCATTCAGCTAATAGTAGTTCTACGGCACCCTTCGCTTCTGCAAGACGGTGCATTGCAGAGGAGCCAGAAGCATCGACGATAAACATCGTTAAAGTTTGAGTGCGCTCTTGGTAACGTTTGACCCGAAAGTCTTCTTTGTGGATCACAATTTTTCCAGCGGGGATGAATTTGCCAGCTGCTATCAATTCAGCTTTGCGTACAGCTTGCCAAGGAACAGCAGCGCGCAGCGTAGCAATGATGCTCAGCGTTTTACCGCCTTCAGGCATGCCTGGCATATTACCTAGTGGGCGACCACGTATTCTGCCTACTTTGACGGCGCCAGCTTTACCACCCATTCCTTTAGGTGTTTTTAGGTCTGCTAAATCTGCCAAGCGGGCCAAGATATCTGCTGGGATTGCTGCTTGAGCTGCCTCTAAGATTTCATCTTCAAGGGCTTGTGGATTTTCTGCATTGTTTTCGGGTTCTTGATCCTCCTCATCCCTTTGCTCTTCTTCCTGCTTTTGATCTTCAGTCGGATCTGGAGGTGGCGGCTCTTGATCTAATCGATCTTGCGTATTCTCAGGCTGCTCATCTGTCTCTTGCTCAGGCGGAATCTCCTCCTCTTCTGGGGGAGCGCTTTGCGGCATCCTTGTGGCGCGCGGTGATAAGACCAAGGCAATCGCGCGTTGCAAGTGCATGCTTGTTACTTCATCATCTCTATCAAAAGCAGCCAAACACTTAGCGGCATTCATTGCCAAATTGAGTGCGCGGATCGATATCACTCCCAATTGCTCTGCAACACCCACTAAGGCATTCAGACTATCTTCATTGATAGTAACTTTTGAGAAGTTCTCTAGCGCATATTGAATTGACTGAGTATCTGGCAGAAAATCATCATCGGTTTCTGGTAAATCTCTCCAGCCGAGGATATCGAGATTTAATAGAAAGGCTACTCTTTGCCGAATTTTTTCATTCGGTTGTTCGTCATCTTCAATACCCTCATCTAAGGCCACAACTCCAAAGTGACTTTTAATTCTGCAGCTTTGACCATCACGCTCAATCGAGATAAAGCCATTATCTAAAGCACTGACGACTTTTGCGACAGCGCCTACTTCAACTCTCTCAGCCATTGGCATGAGTAATAGCTGCTGATCGCATTGAGCTAATAAGCCTTGTCTCAGAACAGCCTTACCAGTACGCAATGTTTGATCAAGATCGATCCCGCCAATCAGGTTTTCATCAGAGATTCCCAGTGGCATCTTGCGTAGGGGTAAGCGCATGCCCCTTAATTGAGCAACGGTATTGAGATAAGCCAACCAACGATCCCGCACTGGGCCAGAGCGTGCTCGCAGGATGACACCACCTAAACCATGCGGGTTAATAACTAAGAGCTGAGCGACCTGGAGTGCGCGCAACCAAGTTTCGAGTTTGGCGCTCTTACTAATCTCTTGCAGTTGTTCTGAATTTTCCAACAGACAGTATTTGTTAAGTGACTTACTTACTTGTTTCGGGAAACAATTCTTCTATAGCTCTTTTGACCCTGACACCAGAACTTGAGTCATCCAAAGGATTGCGTCTGAGACGATGCTGTAAGGCAGGTACTGCAATCTTCTTCAGATGCTCAATCGTCACATGATTTTTTCCACACAGTGCAGCATAAGCACGCATTGCTCTCAGCAGTGTTAACTCTCCACGTAAACCATCAGTACCTAGGTGACTACAAAGTTGAGTGACTTTTTCCAGCATGGCGTCATCGACTTTGACGGAAGATAATTTCTTTTTACCAGCTTGGATATGATGTTGAATAATCTCGTCTTCTTTTTCCCAGATCTCCATGAACTTAGCTTGATTGCGCTCAAACTCATCACGTCGCTTGATAATCTCTACTCTGGCTTTAGGATCTTGCGGCGTCTTGACTTCGACTGCTAGACCAAAACGATCGAGTAGTTGAGGACGCAGTTCGCCTTCTTCAGGATTACCGCTGCCCACTAAGACAAATTTGGCAGGGTGACGAATACTTAAGCCTTCTCTTTCAACGACGTTTTCCCCAGAAGCAGCAACGTCAATTAATAAGTCAACTAAATGATCTTCTAAAAGGTTGACCTCATCGATATACAGAAAGCCGCGATGTGCTCTAGCAAGCAAGCCAGGCTCGTAAGCTTTCTCTCCAGAGCTGAGTGCTTTTTCAATATCTAATGCGCCAATCACGCGGTCTTCAGTAGCGCCCAATGGCAAGTCAACTACGGGGACTGGTTTCTTAATGGTTTTGAGTTTTCCACCAACCCTGAGCTTTGTTCGCAGTTCATCGCAGATAGGGCAGGTTCCTGCCGGGGCATGTGGATCGCAAGCATAGACACACTCTTGTACAGTATTCATCTCTGGGAGCAATGCTGCAAGTGCACGAACTGCTGTGGATTTCCCAGTACCTCGGTCGCCCATGACGAGTACACCCCCAACACTAGGATCAAGTGCTGCAATCAAGATTGCTAACTTCATATCCTCCTGCCCAACGATTGCAGAGAAAGGGTAATTACGTGTCATTCAGATTCCTTGAAATTTTTATACTGAAAGTGACTTATTGCAGTGCAATAAAACTCTGTATTAGCAACTAACGGTGTAAATATACTGGCATTCATTTTTTATTAGGATTTACCCTTGAATGATAGCTTTCTAGTGAATTAGATGTCAATTTTAGTTGACAGTATTGTAGGATTCTTAAAGAATCAACCTGAGACAAAAATACTAAAAAAGAGTGCAGAGCAAAGTTATTTAGCTTTAACCTTTCTGATAAAAATTATTCGATGCTGACCAAAACAAAATCCTCTAACTTGCATGAGCCTATCAAGCTAGTGCTGGTTACGATGGATACCCATTTAAATAGTGCTGCAAACCGCGCTTATCAGGATCTCAAGAAGGCGATTCCAGGAGCAACACTGACCATTCACTCGGCTAGTGAATTTGCTGGTAATCCTGAACATTTACAAAAGTGTAAAGACGACATTGCAAGCGGCGACATTGTGATTGCCACGATGTTATTTCTCGAAGATCACTATTTACCGATCTTGGATGATCTCAAAGCAAGGCGAGACCATTGCGATGCCATGGTTTGTGCTATGTCCGCAGGAGACGTTACTAAGCTGACCAAAATTGGTAAGTTGGATATGAGTAAGCCGGCTAGTGGTTTGATGGCTATGCTAAAAAAATTACGCCCGAGCGCTAAAGATAAAGACGGTAAGAGCAAGAGCTCAACTGCTGGCGCCAAGCAAATGAAGATGTTGCGCGTGATTCCGCAGATGCTGCGCTTTGTGCCGGGAACTGCTCAGGATCTAAGAGCTTATTTCTTATCATTGCAGTACTGGTTGGGCGGTTCTCAAGAGAACATGTACAACATGATGGCCAACCTGATAAATCGCTATGCCTCTGGCTCGCGTGAGGCTTTGCGTAAAACTGCGAAGGCGCTTGATCCAGTTGAGTACCCAGATTCTGGTGTGTATCACCCCCGCATGAAAAATCGCTTGAGCAGTAATTTAAGTGATTTACCCAAATTAGTGCCAGATGCAAAAGCCCGTGGAAGGGTTGGCCTTTTAGTGCTGCGCTCTTACTTAGTTTCCGGTAACAGTGGTCACTATGATCCGGTGATTGCGGCATTAGAGGCACAAGGCCTACAAGTGGTGCCTGCATTTTCTGCTGGCCTAGATGCTCGTCCCGCAATTGAGGATTACTTCACTAAAGACGGTAAGCCAACTATCGATGCCATGATTTCATTAACGGGCTTCTCATTGGTTGGTGGACCTGCTTATAACGATGCGCATGCTGCTGAAGAAGTACTGGCTAAATTGGATATCCCTTATATTGCTGCTCACCCGGTTGAGTTTCAGAATCTGGAGCAGTGGGGCAGCTCCGAGCGCGGCTTACTCCCAGTAGAGAGCACCATCATGGTGGCTATCCCTGAGTTAGACGGCTCTACGATTCCGATGGTTTATGGCGGACGCCCTGGTGCATCGGGCACTACTTGCACTGGTTGCCATAAGCAATGTTCATTTACGGATGACCATAACCCACAAGACATGTTCACTTGTACTGAGCGTGTAGGCATGTTGGCTGCTCGTGTTGGTAAATTGGTTGATCTGCGTCGCTCAGAGCGCGCAGAGCGTAAGGTGGGTATCGTATTGTTTAACTTTCCACCGAATGCCGGCAATATTGGTAGCGCAGCTTACTTGAGCGTATTTCAGTCGGTGCATAACTTATTGGCTGGTATGAAGGAACGCGGTTATACCATCGATGTTCCAGAATCCGTTGATGAGTTACGCGAGTCGATTTTGAAAGGAAATGCTCAACAATATGGTGCAGACGCCAACGTGCATGCCTTAATTCCGGTAGATGACCATGTCCGTCGTGAGCGCTGGTTAAAAGAGATTGAAGCGCAATGGGGCCCAGCTCCAGGTAAACAGCTCTCGAACGGCAGTTCCATCTTTGTTCTTGGCAAGCAGTTTGGTAATGTACTGATTTCAGTGCAACCTTCTTTTGGTTATGAAGGCGATCCAATGCGCTTGCTGTTTGAGCGTGGCTTTGCACCAACCCATGCATTTTCTGCTTACTATCGCTACTTGCGTGAAGACTTTGCTGCTACAGCAGTGATTCACTTTGGAACTCATGGTGCCCTCGAGTTCATGCCTGGCAAACAAACGGGTATGAGTGGCGCATGCTGGCCTGATCGCCTAATTAATGATCTGCCCAATATTTATTTGTATGCATCGAATAATCCTTCTGAGGGTGCGATTGCAAAACGCCGCTCTGGTGCAACCCTCATTAGCTATCTAACTCCTCCAGTAACGCAAGCCGGTTTATATGCTGGCCTTGCTGATTTGAAAGCCTCGATTGACCGCTTTAGATCTTTAGATAAAGATGTGGATCAGGAGCGGATTGATTTAGGAGATCTGATTCAGGCACAAGCAGCAGAGATTGATCTGTGCAAAGCTGAGCCTGTATGGGATAAGACGGACCTAGATGGTTTGCAAAATATAGTGAGCAATCTCTTTAACGAATTGCTTGAGCTTGAGTACACCTTAATTCCGCATGGCTTGCATGTGGTTGGCGCAGTTCCTCCTCTTGCAGAGCGCTTTGGTTTGTTAAAAGCCATGGCTGATGTCGCTTTGGATCATCCGGTTGAAGATGCCGTAGTAGAGGCGCTGATGAATGGCGAGAATTTTGGCAAAATCATTGATGCCCATCCAGAGTTACTAGAGCTTGGAACTCGCGAGATATTAGAAGAGCTATTTGGCAAGATGGTCAAGTCCAATGAGCTGATGTCTGCAGAGACTGAAGTCGCTGGTATGTTAGATGCTTTAGATGGACGCTTCATTCGTCCGGCAGCAGGCGGTGATGTGATGCGTAATCCTGAAGTACTGCCGACAGGTCGTAACTTACATGGCTTTGATCCTTTCAGAATCCCAAGCGTCTTTGCAGTTAAAGATGGCGCCAAGCAGGCTCAACGTATTCTCGATAAATACCAAGAAGATAGCGACTCACTTTTAGAATCCATTGCGATGGTTTTATGGGGCAGTGATAACTTGAAATCGGAAGGTGGCCAAATTGGTCAAGCGCTCGCATTAATGGGTGCTAAACCCCGCTTTGATAGTTATGGTCGTTTAGCTGGTGCTCAACTGATTCCATTAAGCGAGTTAGGACGCCCCAGAATTGACGTAGTCATTACGCTATCAGGAATCTTCCGTGACCTCTTACCACTGCAAATTAAGTTACTAGCTGAAGCCGCATTTATGGCGGCCTCTGCAGAAGATGAGCCCCTTGAGCAAAACTTTATTCGTAAACATGCCTTGGCTTATCAAAAAGAACACGGCTGTGATCTAGAGACTGCGTCATTACGTGTTTATGGCAATGCGGATGGAGCCTACGGATCTAACGTCAGCAATATGGTTGAAAACAGTGTGTGGGAGGAAGAAGACGAGTTAGCAGAAACCTATACGCGCAGAAAAGGTTTTGCATTTGGACGTGCTGGTATACCGATTCAAAACAATGCTCTATTGAAGAGCGTTTTATCTGATGTGCAAATGACTTATCAAAATCTAGACTCGATGGAGTTGGGTGTTACAACAATCGATAACTATTTCGATACCTTGGGCGGAATTACCAGGGCTGTGAAGCGCGCCAAGGGCGGAGTGGATGTGCCAGTCTTCATTGGCGATCAAACCAAAGGTGAGGGCGCTGTCAGAACGCTCTCAGAACAAGTCTCCCTAGAAACTCGTACTCGCATGCTCAATCCAAAGTGGTATGAAGGCATGTTGGAGAGTGGTTATGAAGGTGTACGTCAAATTGAGGTGCATATTACCAATACTATGGGATGGTCAGCCACTACTGGTCAAGTTCAGCCTTGGGTCTATAAGCAGCTAACAGAAACCTTCATGTTAAACCCAGAAATGCGTGAGCGTTTGGCAAAACTGAACCCTACCGCAGCAGCGCGTTTAGCCAATCGCTTGACTGAAGCTTCACAAAGAAATTACTGGCAGCCTGATTCAGAGATGCTCAAGAAGATGCAGGAAGCAAATGATGAGCTTGAGGATCGTTTAGAAGGTATTTACGACAACGCGCCTTTAGCTGCCTAATCAATTGATATCAGTAGGACTCTTCTTTAAACACGACACTTCATCACAAAATTGACTATGAGCATGTTAGATCGAATTAATCAAA
Organism: Betaproteobacteria bacterium; assembly: GCA_013205155.1. Classification (GTDB taxonomy): domain Bacteria; phylum Pseudomonadota; class Gammaproteobacteria; order Burkholderiales; family Burkholderiaceae; genus Polynucleobacter. Next base: position 10,413 of record JABMMT010000274.1, read on the forward strand.
GTCTTGAGGACGCAATGCATTTGGCCCAATCTAAACAGGGGCCACAGCTCTTGCAAGAGGCAATGCATTACTCGGTATTTCCTGGTGGCGCCAGAATTCGTCCGCAATTATGTTTGGCTGTGGCTACAGCTTGTGGCGATGATGATGCTGCACTATCGAATGCGGCAGCTAGCGCGATAGAGTTATTGCACTGTGCTTCATTAGTACATGATGATTTACCTTGCTTTGACGATGCAGTATTACGCCGTGGCAGACCTTCTGTACATGCAGCTTATGGTGAGCGCATCGCTGTCCTTGCAGGGGATGCCTTGATCGTTTTAGCGTTTCAGTGCTTAGCAAGTTCTGGTACTCGTTCAATTTTCCGTTTAGCGCCTCTGATGAATACTATTGCAATGAGCGTTGGGTCACCTCATGGGATTGTTGCTGGTCAAGCTTGGGAGTGCGAGCCAAAAGTAGATTTGAGCGATTATCAACGCGCTAAAACTGGCTCTTTGTTTGAGGCTGCAACTGCTGCGGGTGCTCAAGCTGCAGGTGCTGATGCAGCTACTTGGAGACCTCTGGGTCAGTGGTTAGGTGAGTCTTATCAAGTGGCGGATGATATTCGTGATGTGATTGCTGACCAAAGTATTTTGGGTAAACCCTCCGGGCAAGATGTTGCCCATAATCGCCCAAGCTCTGCAAAAGATTTGGGTTTAAGCGGAGCAGTACAACGTTTTGACGAGTTAGTTCAAAAGTCAATTGCCTCTATACCGCATTGTAAAGGTGAGAAAATGTTGCGTGATCTAGTAAGGCAAGAGTCTGAGCGTTTAGTACCTTCAGATTGGTTTAAGGATACAGAGAGAAAGATTCTTTTCCGCCAAACTAGCAATTCTTAAATTTAAGCCTGCTTTTTCTAACTTATCAATTGCCATTCATGGAAAGCTTCTTCGATTGGCGAAATAGTTTAATTGCCTCACCTAGCTTTCAGCGCTGGGCAACTCGTTTTCCACTTACCCGTTGGATAGTTAAAAAGCAAGCATCCGAGATCTTTAATTTGATGGCAGGCTTTGTTTACACCCAAGTCCTGCTAGCCTGTACTCAGCTTAATCTTTTTGATATTTTGGCAAACGGAGCTCTCAGCTTTGATGAGCTGAAAAAACAAATTCCATTAAAACCAGCCGGCTTGAGGCGTTTATTAGATGCTGCAGTGGCGATTAAGTTGCTAGTCAAGCGCAGTGAAGATCGTTATGCCCTCAGCATGATGAGTGCCCCATTGGTTGGAAATATTGCTATTCTTGATATGGTCAAGCACCACGCTGATTTTTATCGTGACCTCTCTGATCCAATCGCCTTATTGCAAGGTGATACAAGTTCTGCGACCTTGAATGGGTACTGGCCCTACATCACCCCAGAGCAGGGGGCTGCGCCAGAAAACTTATCTGCTGAAAAGGTGGCCGATTACTCCAAATTGATGGCGCATACCCAATCCTTAGTCACAGACGAGATTATGGATGCCTATCCCATGGGTAAGCATCAAATGGTTCTTGATATCGGCGGCGGTCAGGGTGCCTTTGTTAAAAGGTTGGCTGCGCGCTATTTGCATTTAGAGTTCAAATTATTTGATATCCCAGGAGTAGCGGAGCTCTCCAACGCCCACTTTCAGGAAATTGGACTTGCTACCCGTGCCAAAGCGATTGGCGGTAACTTCTTTCAAGATCCTTTACCAAAGGGATGTGATCTAGCTACGCTGGTGAGGGTGATTTTTGACCATGATGATGCCCGCGTAAAACAATTACTTACCAATGTGTTTAATGCCCTCAATCCAGGCGGCACTTTACTACTGGCAGAACCTATGGCTGAGACCAAAGGTTTTGAGGCCATGGGCCATGCCTATTTTGGTTTTTATTTACTAGCAATGGGCAGGGGAAGGCCACGAACTGAGGCTGAAATTAGAGGCTTATTAAGCGAGGCGGGCTTTACTGGCATCGAATTATTAAATTCTTATATGCCATTAAATGCACAAATATTGCGGTGCAATAAACCTGCCACTCTTGGTGCATAAACCTAACTAGAAAAACGTGTCCGTATAGGTCTTCAAAAATATTTGATTTAGTAGAGAAAACCCCTAGATGACAAGCGGGCAATTAAGGTTTAAAAAGTATGTGTAAACATTTATTTACACATTAAATATAAAAATAGAACGCTTAGTGAGACATGACCGATAAGCATCAAACAAGAGCAATTGTTCTGGAAAAGCCAGAAAGCGTAATTCTTGCTGATCTGGAGTTAACACCCATGACTCCCATCGATGTCTTGGTGGACATGGAGTGGAGTGGCATTAGTACTGGTACAGAAAAATTATTGTGGACAGGAAAAATGCCAAATTTCCCTGGCATGGGCTATCCGCTGGTACCTGGTTACGAATCTGTAGGTAGGATTGTGAAGGTAGGTGCAGACTCCACACTTAAAGTAGGTCAAAGAGTATTTGTTCCCGGAGCGAAATGCTACGGTGAAATTAAAGGTTTGTTTGGTGGTGCAGCATCACGCGTGATTGTCGATAGTGGACGCGTGATTGCAATCGAAGACAAATTAGGCGAGGAAGCCATTTTGTTTGCACTAGCAGCTACTGGCTACCACGTCACTTCTGGTCCAGGTCAAGAACAACCAGATTTAATTATTGGACACGGTGTATTAGGCCGCTTAATCGCTCGGATTGCAGTTGCTAAGGGTAAGCGGCCCGTGGTGTGGGAGACAGATGCTGGCAGACGTGAAGGAGCAGTGGGCTATGATGCTATTGATCCTAAAGATGATCAGATCAAAAAATATAAAACGATAGTAGATGTGAGTGGTGATGCCAGATTAGTAGATACCTTAATTAGTTGTCTTGCTCCTGGTGGGGAAATTGTGTTGGCTGGTTTTTATGACACGATTTCTTTTTCATTTCCGCAAGCATTCATGCGGGAAGCACGCATTCGTATCGCAGCGCAGTGGGCACCTGGAGATTTAGTAGCAATCAAAGATTTAGTTGATTCGGGAAAATTAAAACTAGACGGCTTAATTACACACCGCTCCTCACCTAATGATGCAAACGAGGCTTATCACACGGCTTTCAATAACAAA